>JAYTRQ010000637.1:0-3338 GCA_043746125.1 Armatimonadota bacterium
GCTCGCGTGCGGTGGCGAGGACACGGTCACGGGTGGCTTCTGAGATAAAGGAGCTCCGCCGGTCGTTGAGGACGAGAGAGACAGTGGCTTGGGAGACAGCCGCATGACGGGCAATGTCCCGCATCGTGATGACAGGCATACTGGTATAGTGCTCCTTCCGGCGTGATAAATTAAAGCGTATTACTTTCGCATATTCTACCTGATGGGCCTGAATAACGTCAAGGCGTATTTGGCCCCCGTACAGGGGTTGACAGGACTTTCCTGACGTGACATACTCTTTAGAAAAGCGTTAATAGGTTTCATGTAAATCGTATTTCTAGTCTTTGGGCGATCTTCTAAGTCGAAGGAACTGCATCGAGAATCGGCAGGTGTAACCCACCCCGCACCAACAGTTATCATCACGCACCGCTGACGGGTTCAGCGCCCCTGTGCCGCGCCTCCACGACACCAACCTGTCTGACATGAAGGAGCCTTTGTTTTGAATTACTTGTCTCCCCAGCTTCTCTGCCTGTGCCTTCTACTGACGGGCAGCTTCTTGTCTTCGAGATCGGAGGCCGACATGACGCCATCCCTAGTCACCAGTGCCGATGACAATATCGCTGCCATCGGCGATCCGGCGCTGCCGGACAACGGAGCGGCATCGGACGTCGGTCAGGGAGTTCGGAAAACTATTGACGGAACCAGCCAAAAGTACTACAACCGCTCTGTCTACACGTCGGGCTATGCCGGCTCCGGCTACGTGGTGACACCGGATACCGGCGCCTCAGTGGTGACGGGTCTCGCGCTCACCTCCGGCGACGACTCACCAGGCCGAGATCCCGCCTCATTCAGCCTGTGGGGGTCCAATGACAACGCAAAAACATTTGTCCCGATTGTCGCCGCTCAGAGAATCCCGACGTTCAGCGACCGGAATCAAGAGCGGATGCTCTTTTTCGCCAACACGAAAAAATATCAGACATACAAGCTGCTGTTTCCGACCGTCGCCGGAGGGCCGGATATGCAGGTAGATGAAGCAGACCTGCTGGGGACGGTCGGTCCTGCCGACACGGCGACGCGGCGTGCGGAGACCGGCCCGCCCCCTGCGGGCGCACTCACGCTCTGGTATGAGCATCCGGCGACGGATGCCATGACGGAGGCGCTGCCAATCGGTAATGGGAGACTAGGAGGGCTGATCTTCGGCGGGATCGCCAATGAGCGGATCGTGCTGAATGAAGACAGCCTCTGGACCGGTGGCGATAACCCTGCCGGTGATTATGAAACCATGGGCGGCTATCAGACCCTGGGCGATCTTCGGCT
Source organism: Armatimonadota bacterium (assembly GCA_043746125.1). Classification (GTDB taxonomy): domain Bacteria; phylum Armatimonadota; class Armatimonadia; order Armatimonadales; family Capsulimonadaceae; genus JANXMY01. The sequence continues at coordinate 1,297 of JAYTRQ010000637.1, forward strand.
GCATTTCGATGGGGATGAGAACCCGACCCGCTACCGGCGGGACCTAGACATCGCCCACGCGCTGGCCCATGTTACCTACCGGGCAGGTGGCGTTGTCTTTCGCCGTGAATGCTTTGCCAGCCACCCGGCTCAAGTACTGGTATTCCACCTCAGTGCGGACACGCCGGGCAGCTACACGGGAACCCTAGCCCTGAGCGACTCTCATGGCGCAGCCACGTCCGCGAGCAGCGATTCACTTCGGTTTCATGGTGCGCTTTCTAACGGCCTGAAGTATGCCGCCCAGTTAGCAGTGCGGCACACGGGCGGGACAGTTGCCGTGAACGGGAGTTCGCTGCGCTTTCAGAATTGTGACAGCCTCACGCTGATTTTCGGTGGTGGCACGAGCTATGTGATGGACTACAGTCGCGACTACATGGGCGGCGATCCGGAGCCACAAGTCGCCCGGCAGGTTGCTGAAGCCTCAACACAGCCGTATTCGGCGCTCAAGGACGTACATGATCTCGACTACCGGAAGCTGTTTGATCGTGTCCATCTTGACCTCGGGCGCTCGTCCGCCGGCGCAAGAACTCTGCCGACCGGCAAGCGCAAGGTTCGGGCGGCACAGGGCAGCGACCCGGAGATGGACCAGCTTTTGTTCCAGTACGGGCGGTATTTGCTTATTTCCTGCTCGCGTCCCGGCTCCCTCCCCGCCAACCTACAGGGGCTTTGGAACGACAGCAACCATGCCCCCTGGTTCAGCGACTATCATGCCAATATCAATGTCGAGATGAATTACTGGCCCGCTGAAGTCACCAACCTTTCTGAGTGTCATCTGCCGTTCTTCGATCTTGTCGGGAGCCAGCTTCCTGCATGGCGAAAAACGACATCGAGTTCGCAAGATCTGGCGATGCCTTCCGGGGCGCTGTCCCCGCGCGGGTGGGCAATCCGCACCTCCCACAACATCACCGGCGGCATGGGCTGGAACTGGGACAAGACCGCAAATGCCTGGTACTGTCATCATTTTTGGGAGCATTACGCCTTTACCGGGGATCGGACGTTCCTGCGCAGCACCGCTTATCCCGTGATGAAAGAGACCTGTGAGTACTGGGAAGATCACTTGAAGGCGCTCCCGGATGGACGGCTGGTCGTGCCCAATGCCTGGTCGCCGGAGCATGGTCCGACAGAAGACGGCGTCAGTTACAGTCAGGAGATCGTCTGGGACCTGTTCTCTCATTATCTCCAGGCCGCCGCCGACCTGCAAATTGACCCGGAGTTCCGTGCGAAGGTCGCGGGGATGCGTGCAAAGCTGGTCGTGCCGAAGATCGGCCGCTGGGGCCAGCTTCAGGAATGGATGGAAGACAGCGACGATCCGAATGACCATCACCGCCATACATCACATCTGTTCGGGGTCTATCCGGGCAGTCAGTTCACAGCGGACGGCACCCCGGAAATGATGGCAGCGGCCAAAAAGTCCCTACTGGCCCGAGGAAACGACGGCGATGTTCGGGAATGGTCATTCGCTTGGCGAACGGCCCTGTTTGCGCGAATGCGGGATGGCGAAGCCGCTCACGCGCAGATGGCCCAGCTTTTCTCGGACCGCAACACTTGCCTTAACCTCTATGGCCTACACCCGCCAATGCAGATTGACGGCAATCTCGGCGTCACTGCGGGTATTGCCGAAATGCTTCTGCAAAGCCAGGACAGCGAGATCGCGCTCCTCCCGGCGCTGCCGCACGTCTGGTCGAGCGGGCGCGTGACGGGCCTGCGGGCGCGTGGGGGCTTCACTGTTGACATCGCCTGGAAACGTGGCGTTCTGAGCCGTGCGGTCATTTATTCTCTCATCGGCGGTCCCTGCCGGGTCCATGCCGCCGTTCCTCTCTCCCTCGATTCGTCGGACCCGGCTGTTAGGGCGCATCGGACGCCGGGGTGCATTGAATTCACGGCGAAGGCGGGGAGAAAGTATGTCCTGATAGGCGACAGGCCAGGAAGCCCTTGATCCCCTTCTATTTCTAATACTGCTTGACAGTGGGGAAAGAATATGTTATCATAAGATATACGCATTA
>JAYTRQ010000638.1:0-3330 GCA_043746125.1 Armatimonadota bacterium
CGCCCGGCGGGTCTGCTGGGTAAGTTCGCGCCGGAGAAGGTGTAGGAACCCACCCGGCGCTTCGCGCCGGGTGGGTTCTAATTTATGTCCACCACCATCAAAAACCACCCTCCCGCCGCCCGCGCCACTCCCCTGTGGATGCGCCTGGGCAGCGTCGCCCTCGTCGTCGCCCTGCTGCTGCTGGCCGACCACCTCACATACAAGCCCAGCCGGGTCGCCTACGACCAGTACAAAGAGGATGTCCTGATCCGGTGCGGCCTGGCGATCATCCTGGCCGTCTCGCTGAACATCGTCAACGGGTTTACGGGCCAGTTCTCTTTAGGACACATCGGCTTCTACATGGCCGGGGCCTACGTGGGCGCGGCCGTGACCACTTATGGACACGCGCACTTGTTCCCCGGCCTGCCGACCGACGGCTCCTACGTGGGGATTGTCCAGGGCGCGTTCCCCACCCTGGCGGCATGCCTCGCGGGCGGCCTGACGGCCGCCCTGATCGGGTTCGTAGTCGGCCTCCCCTCGCTCCGTCTGCGGGGGGACTATCTGGCGATCATCACGCTGGGTTTCGCACAGATTATCCTGGTTATCATCCGTAACGTGAAGGCTGTGGACGGCGCGACGGCCTTCACGGGTCTGCCGGTTAGCAATCAAAACCCGTCGCTCCCACAGGTGCCGATCCCCCATCTGACCAACTTCTTCTGGGTTTATCTCATCGCGGCCCTGGTTCTATGGATCGCTTACAGCCTGCGCTTCTCCGTCCACGGCCTGGCGTTCCTGGCCGTGCGCGAGGATGAGATCGCGGCGGAGGCGATGGGGATCAACACGACGCGCTACAAAGTCCTGGCCTTCGTCCTGAGTGCCTTCTTCACGGGCATGGCCGGGGCGCTGTTCGCGCATTATCAGTCGTCGCTGTCCAACGAGTCGTTCCGGTTTGAGCGGTCTATTGACACGGTCGTGATGGTGGTCTTGGGGGGCCTCGGCAGCATCAGCGGCGTGACTTTGGCGGCAGTCCTACTAACGGTCCTGCCGGAAGCGCTGCGGCCTATCGCCGAGTATCGCTTGGTCGTCTACCCCTTGCTGTTGGTGATCCTGATGCTGACCCGGCCGCAGGGCATCTTCGGGCGCGAGGAGATCGGCCGCGACTGGTTCCGGGGCCAGTGGAATGCCGTCCGGGGCTGGTTCGGCCGGCGTCCTACGCCTCAGCCTGCCCTGGCAACAGGCCGGGACGAGATGACCATGACGCGCGACCGGGACGACGTGGACGTTTGAGGGACAGCGTGTGTGGAAAACTATGCAGCTCGGGTTCGTGCTGATGCTACCGCCTGCGGTACTTCTCGCGGACTGGGCAGGCAGTTTTTGGTATGTGCGCGACCACGCAATTGTTGAGCGGACACACATGCGGAACCCGCGTTACTTTGAGATACTGAACGGGTATGAGGCGGCGGGCGGCATCGTTGGGGCGCTGCCGGGCCTGGCGGTCCTGCTGACACTCAAGGGAATGGAAAAAAGGAAGCAGCGCGAGACCGTGACGGGACAGCCCGTAGACGATGGCGACGAGACGGTCTGGCCGCCCCCGCCTAAGAGCGACACGCCGGCGTAGGGGCAGAGGCTCTGCCCCTACAAATCGCCGTAGACCACTGCGCCTCCCACGACCGTCGCCCGCACCCTCAGCCCGCCTGCCCATTCATCCGGCGGCAGGGCCAGCGGGTCCCCCTCCAGGACCACGAAGTCCGCACGTTGACCCGGCGCAATCTTTCCCCGATCCCCTTCGGAGAAGACGCTGTAGGCCGCGCCCTCCGTATAGGCGCGGAACCCGTCCAGGGCCAAAACGCGGTGGCGAGCGCCCAGAACCTCGCCCGAAGGTGTCCGGCGCGTACAGGCGGCGGCGATGCCGTCGAGAGGGGCACCGGGGACGACGGGCAAGTCGCTGCTGAAGACGAGCGGCAGGCCCGCCGCCTGTGTCTCGTCGTACGGCATCAGGCGGCGGGCGCGGGATTCGCCCAGGCCCGCACGGTAGGCGTCGCCAAAGTGGGCAATAAACTCGGGCTGGTAGATCGGCAGGACGCCGAGCCGAACCATGCGCCCGATTTGATCGGGCCAGAGCAGCATGGCATGTTCGATCCGGTGCCGGGCGTCTTGGCGTGGGCTTCGCGCGAGCGCCTTACCGTAGGCGCCCAGGCAGAGATCAATCGCGCCGTCCCCGATGGCATGGGCGGCGATCTGCCACCCCGCTTGGTGCGCCCTGACGATCATGTCGTCAAGATCGTCCGCGCCCCAGACGGCCGTTCCAAGGCCATCTGTATCCACGAACCGTGATCGGAGGAGGGCCGTACGCGTGGTGAGCGCCCCATCGGTGAACACTTTGGCTGGGCCGAGGCGGACGAGATCCGTTTCAGGCCCCAGATCGTGGGGCGCGGCGACTGTGTCCATCGCCGTCAATTGTGCCAGCGACATCATCAGGGTGCAACGGACGGACAGGCTGCCAGCCACCTCCGCCGCCCGGTAGACGTCTATATCGGCCAGACTGTCACTCACGGCGACGCCCATCGTCGCGTCCACGGCGCTCGTGATTCCCAGGGCGTTCAGGGCCAGTGTGCCGGCCCGAAGCGCGTCCAATTTCTCAGTCCGACTGGGGATGGGCACGACGGCGTATGCGAGACTGGTGGCCGTTTCCAACAAGACTCCGGTCGGCTCCCCTCGCTCGTCCCGGACGATGACGCCACCGGGCGGGTCCGGCGTGTCCCGCGTAATGCCGGCCAAGTGTAGAACCCGGCTGTTGACCGAGACGGCGTGGCCGCTGGTATGGGTAATCAGCACGTACGGCAGCCCACCAGCCACCCCATCGAGGTCTTGTCGAGTCGGGTGCCGACGCTCAGCCAGAACGTTCTGATCGTATCCACGCCCCCGTATCCACGTCCCTGGCTCCCCTTGCTCTTCCGCCCGCGCTTGCAGGCTTTGGACAATCTCACGAACAGCCCGGACACCGGACAGCGGCACCATCGTCCGCATTTGGCTGAAGCCTAGAACGTGGCAGTGGGCGTCATGGAAGCCGGGAAGCAGCGTCGCCCCGTTCAGCGACAGTGTGCGCGTCTCTGGCCCCGCCAGCGTCTTCAAGTCCTCGCCGCGCCCCACAGCGACGATGCGGCCATCTGCGACGGCCACAGCGTCAGCGGTCAGCAGGAACGGGGCGTGCAGGGGCAGACGTGCGTTTAGGAGGAGCAGTTGGGGAGGTTTCATTTGTTTGTCGTAACAGGCGGCTAGGCTGTGCGGTTCCAGAAGAAGCGTGGAGGGGAGTTAGATCCGGCTCCCTGTCCCGTTCGGATCCTATCCCTG
>JAYTRQ010000639.1:0-3328 GCA_043746125.1 Armatimonadota bacterium
CGGGGTGTAGCACAGTTGGTAGCGCGCAAAGTTTGGGACTTTGAGGCCGCAGGTTCGAGTCCTGTCACCCCGACCATTGGAACGACTGGGGACGCATAATCTATGCGTCCCCTCTGTCTTGTCAAAGACCTATAAGAGATCAAGGAGCAGCAAGCGTGAAAGCGAAGTGTATGGTCTGCGGAAACGCCTACGATGTCGAGCGCGACCACGGGCAGGTGATCGAGATAGACGGTGTCGGCCATTATGTCTGCCGGCAGGACTGGCCGGGCTTTAACGCGGGCGTCGAGCTGCAAAAGAAGGTGCAGGAGACCCAGGAGTCCGCGCACGGCGAGCGGAACGAGACCAAGCGGGCCGCGGCGCGGGAGGCCCTGGCAGCGTATGAGCAAACGCCGCGCGACATCGTTGCCAAGCTGGACGAGTACGTCATCGGCCAGGAGCGGGCCAAGCGGGACGTCGCCGTCGGGCTGTACGACCACCACCGCATCCACCAGGGCGACATTGCGGCTGAAAAGAGCGGCGTGCCGAACGAAGTGGAACTGGAAAAAGCCAACATCATGCTGGTCGGCCCCTCCGGCAGCGGCAAAACCCTGCTTGCCCGGACACTGGCCCGGTCGTTGGGCGTTCCGTTCGCATCCGCCGACGCCACCAGCTTATCGCCGACTGGCTACACAGGCAATGACGTGGAGAGCATCCTGACGGCCGCTTACATTGACGCCGGGGAAGACTTGGAGTGGGCAGGCCGCTCGGTCATCTTCATTGACGAGATAGACAAGATCGCCCGCAAATCCCAGGCGAATCCCAGCATCACCCGCGATGTCAGCGGCGAGTCGGTCCAGCACGCGCTCTTGAAGTTGGTGGAAGGCACGATGGCGCAGTTACCTCTGGGCGCATCGGGCCGGAAGCACCCGGACGCTCCACCCGAGTACATTGACACGAGCAAGATCCTGTTCATCGGCGGCGGCGCATTTGAGGGCTTCCCCGAGATCGTCGCGAAGAAGATGAAGCGGACAACGGAACGAACGATGGGCCTTCGCGCCAACCCTTCCGCGATCTCAGGCGACCCACAGCGGGATTACGAGATACTGGCCGAAGCCCCCGCCGAAGTCTTGATTGAAAGCCTAATCGAGTACGGCTTCGTGCCCGAGTTCGCCGGACGGTTCCCGATCATCGTCCCCCTGGCTCCGTTGACCAAAGAGCAGATGCGGCTTGCCCTGACCCAGCCGAAGAACTCGGTCGTCAAGCAGCAGATCGAGCTGTTCCGCCGCGACGGCATCGAGCTGGTCTTTTCGGACGAAGCGTTAGACGCCGTCGTGGACAAGGCCGTGAACATGAAGACCGGCGTCCGCGCCCTGCGCTCGCTCATCAAGAGCATGACCGGCCAGGCTCGATTTGATCTGCCCGGCGACACAAGCGTCGTCAAGGTCGAGGTGGGGCCGGAGACGCTGGAAGACCCGAAGAAGTACCAGGCGACGCGGCGTACGGCGTTCGCCTCGGGAATGGCGAAAGCCGTCTAGCCGATCTGGATCGGCGGGCCGGTGGGGCGCTTGATCCAGCTTCCTTCGCGCACCTCACGCTCCGTCAGGACGTAGGCGAGAAGCAGCGCGGAAGCCACGGAGGGCTGAATGGAAATGCGCGGCACCGGCTCCATATAGTAGACTTCCGGCGGGTCACCGTCGCCACGCAGAAGGAGAGTCCGCTCCTTGGTGTCGCGCCGGAGGACGACTCCCCCACGCCACCCCCGGCCTAGGATATCAAAGCCGCCCCTGCGCGTATCTCCGTCCGTGATGCGGAAGAACTCGCCTGTCACGCCCGACCCGCCAGGGTAGTAGCTTGCGACAGTCTCCGCCCCCTGGGGCGTCGGGCGGAGGAGGAGGCGGGATCGGTCCCGGCGCATGATGCGCCAGGGCTGAGTCTCGCCCACAGGCACGATCCCCTCCCCCATGTGCAGCGAGGCGGCCACGCTGCCGTCGGACCAGGTGGCGACGTAATACCACAGGTATTTGCGGGACGGCACGACGACGCCTGGCAGGGCCGCGCCGCCCGCCTGGACCGCATGGGAGCGGATGGTCAGGGCGTCGTCCAGGGGGACGTCTACCCGCACCGGCCTAATGAGCCTGCCCCGCCTTGGCCGCCGAGGCGGTCTTGACGTACTTGGCTGGGTTCTTATCAAAGGCTGGCTTGCAGTTGCTACAGCAGAAGTAGTAGGTCTTGCCCTTGTAGACGCTGGAGCCGGCGGCGGCTTTGACGGAGGCGATCTTCTCCCCGGTGACAGGGCAGGCGAGCGCCGCTGGCTTGGCCTCGGCGGCTGGAGCGGCGAACGTCGCGCCTGCGAGGGCAAGCACGGCGGACGTGGTCAGTATGAAGCGAAGCATGGTTTGGACTCCTTGACTTTAGACGATGGTATCACATATAATAAGGCCGGTTCACGGGGCAAAAGTTCCCGTACGAGGAGAAATCACTTGGAACGAACGTTTTTAATGGTCAAGCCCGACGGCGTCCAGCGTCGGCTCGTCGGCGAGATCATCCGCCGCTTTGAGGCCAAAGGCTTCATCCTCGCCGCCCTCCAGATGCTGACCCCGACGCGGGAGCAGGCGGAGTCGCATTACGGCGTCCACAAGGGCAAGCCATTCTTTGAGGGCGTCGTCAGTTTCATCAGTTCGGGTCCGGTCGTCGGCATGATCTGGGAGGGGGACGACGTCGTCGCCCTGTCCCGGAAGCTGATAGGAGCGACTAAGCCCGCCGACGCCGCGCCTGGCACGATCCGGGGCGACTACGCCAACACAATTGAGCAGAACCTGATCCACGGCTCGGACTCGGCAGAGAACGCCGAGCTAGAGATCAGCGTCTGGTTCGGCTAGAGCTTCGGCGAGAGCGACACGATTGACAGGAGGACGCACTAGCCCGTGCGTCCTTCTTTTGTTTGCCGACGATACGCAGAACTGGCACGAGCAGTTGAAAACGGGGTTGTTGCATAATTCAGCCTCCATGCCATGAATGGCACGGCTAACCGGCTCTCAGCCAAGAAGTACCGCTTCGCGGCACTAAGAGCGCCCGGATTTAACCTCTGCGGAGCGGGGGTTTCTGGCGTCCGCGCCGGTTAGCCGTGCGTTTCAACGCATGGAGGCTGAATTATGCAACAACACCATACGAGACTACAATTCGCGCCGATATTCCAGCGCCTGAATGAGCGTCGCCTGGTCCGCGTAGTCTAGGTCGCCGCCGACCGGCATCCCATGGGCGATGCGCGTGACTTTGGCCCCCAGCGGCTTCAAACGGCTAGCGACGTACATGGACGTCGTATCGCCCTCTACGGTCGGGTTGGTCGCCA
>JAYTRQ010000640.1:0-3326 GCA_043746125.1 Armatimonadota bacterium
CCCCGTGACGGACAGTTTGCCGGCGGCAATATCCGTGCCCGCTTGCTGAATCTTGGCCTTGTTCGGCGCTGGGATGACGCTCGCAAGAGCCGGGTTGTCTATGAGCCGCACGTCGTTCTGCTTCAGTCCGAGCGAAAGCGCCTGCCCCTTGAATGTGCCGTTTTTGACAGACGTAGCGATGTCCGTGAATGCTTTGGGGATGTCCAGGAAGACGGAAGACAGCACGTTGGGGGCTTTTTTGTTCTCGTTCGCATTGACCCCGAACGTATAGACGTTCGGCTTAGACCCGGCCGTCTGGAACAGGCCGGCCGCTGCCGCGTCGCAGTTATGAGCGATCGTGTCCGCGCCGGAGGCAAGGAGGGCGTCCGTCTGCGCCTTCGCCGCGCCGGTATCTGTCCAGCCGTTTATGAAAGTCGTCTGAAAGGCATATTGGGGATTGACCGCCTTGGCGCCCTTGGCGAACGCCTCGGCGGCAAGGGCGACTGGAGGGAGATTCTGGCCGCCGACGAAGCCGCCCTTGCCGGTTTTGGAGACCATTGCGGCCTCCATCCCCTGCAAATATGTTCCTTCTTCGGTTGAGAAGTGCATTGCCGTCAGATTAGCCGCCGTGTTCTCGCCGCCCGTCGTCACGAACGCTGTTTGCGGGAATTGAGCGGCGACTTTGGCCGCGGCGGGTCCGAACTCATCCCCGTGGGCAAAGATGACGTTGTAGCCCTGCTGGGCGAAGTCCCGGAACGCGCCTTCAAACTGGTCCGGCTTGAGGTTTTCCTGCTTCGCGACCTGCGCCCCTAGGGTCTTCTGGATTCGCAACAAGCCTGCATAAGCCGACTGGTTCCAGCCGCCGTCCGTGACCGGCCCGGTCGTGAGCAGAGCGACCTTAAGGGTGCCGGAGACTGGCGGTAGGGGTATGGCGGCTGAGGCTGACTGGCCCGGTGAGGTCGTCGGCGCGGCCTGATGGCAGCCGGCGGAGAACAGAGCGATCAGGGTGAGCGGAACGATGTTGAGAAGACGGGTGGAAGTCAATGGGTGTCCTTTTGTGGGGCCGACCGAGGGGCTTCAGTAGGCATCATCGTGACAAGTAACCTCTAGGATATTGTAGTGCGCTTCATAGAGGGGACCGACGATTTTGGGCAAGTACCAGCCAAAGTCGGTGAAGGGGCCGCAGAGTCGTGGGCGCGGCTCGTAGAGGCTCGTCCAGGTCTCTTGTATCTCACCGGCCTCCTGATGGAAGTGGAAAACAACGTCTGGACCTGTTCCTAGATAAGTGTACCGGACGCTGACAGTCTCGCCGCCCTGGACTTTGGCGTCCAGTAACGTACTGACACGCTCCCACTCGTCAAGGGGGGCTTCTAAATCCGGTTCCATGTCCTCAACTTTGTCGGAGTGGGAGTACCATATTTTTCCCTCGGCAAGCTGCCAGCCTGCGGCCTGTAGGACTGACAAGGTGCGGCTCGGCGGCACCGATGGATGAAACTTAAGGCTAAGGTTTGCGAGTACGCCCAACGAGGAACAACCTCTAATCCAGTTCTGGTCCTGAGGGGCCAGCTATTGCGCCGATGTTATCCTGGCGGCCAGGCGAGAGGTCGCCCGCCCAAAACGTGCAAATGCAGATGATCCACGGTTTGCCCACCGTCCCTGCCGACGTTGACGACGACCCGGAAGCCGTCACCGTCTAAGCCCAACGTCCGTGCGACGTGGGCCGCCGCCTGCATCAACTGGCCGAGCAGCAGGGTATGTTCCGGCGTGGCATCCAGCAGGTTCACGAGGGGCTTCTTTGGGATAACTAAAACGTGGACCGGGGCCTGCGGAGAAACGTCACGGAAGGCCAGAACCTGGTCGTCTTCATAGACGATGTCGGCGGGGATCTCGCGCCTGACGATCTTGCCAAAAATCGTATCAGACATCTAAACGTCCCCCAAATGGCCGAAGGCATCGCCGCCCGGCAGAACCTCCGTCAGCGTCACGGGGACGATCTTGCCTCGCAGGGAGGTTGGGGCTACGAACTGGACACGAACATAGTTGCCGGTATAGCCCGAAAGCCAGCCGTCCTGAGCACCCTTGGCTTCTACCAGGACGTCAACTGTCTTGCCGACGTCGCCCCCCGCGAACGCCTCCTGGCTGGCGACGCAGACTGCGGAAAGCTCCCGATGCCGACGCTCCTTCTCTTCATGCGGAACGTCATCTTTCAGATCGGCCGCCGATGTCCGCAGGCGCGGCGAGTAGCGGAAGACGTGTGTTCGGGCGAACTGCATCTCGCGGGCGAAGGCTAGAGTGTTCTCGAACAGTTCAAGCGTCTCGCCGGGGTAGCCGACGATCAGGTCCGTTGTCAGGCCGATGCGCGGCATCCGCGCCCGCAGCTTTTCCACGGTCGCGCGGAAAAAGCCCGTGTCGTAGGGGCGGTTCATGGCCTTCAATATCGTGTCGTCCCCACTTTGTAGGGACAGGTGCAGGTGCGGGGCAATGTGTGGATGCGCTGCCATGACGTCCATCAGCTTGTCGGGGATCTCGACGGGCTGCACGGATGACAGACGTACACGCTCAATACCGGTGACGTCCGCCACGGCTGCCAGAACGTCCGTTAGGTCCGGGCCGCCGCTGCCGGTCGCCGGCCCGTAAGCGCCGACGCAGACACCGGTAACGACAATCTCCCTCGCGCCCTTGGCCACCATCTGAAGGGCTTCGGCCAGAACGTCCGGGAACGGGCGGCTTGCCATGACGTTCCGCGTGTAGGGAATGGAGCAGAAGCCGCAGAAGTATTGGCACCCGTCCTGTACCTTCAGCGTTGCTCGTGTCCGGCCAAGCCCCGTCGGGCGCGGCAGGAGTGATTCTGACGAGATCAATCCTGCCGGTGCGGCTTCAGGAAACACGGCGAGGCCGGTAGATGCTGGGGACGAAGAATAGCGGATCAGATCGGGGAAGGCTTCCAGGACGTGCGAGGCGGTCCGCATCTTCTCTGAATTGGGTACCAAGAGCGTTGCACCGTCCACAGCTTCGCCTGTATCCAGAGCCATCTGTGCGAAACAGCCCGTCAAGACGACTCGGGCACCGTCCTTCAGTCGCGCCGCCCGCCGAGCCATCTGGCGCGATTTACGGTCGGCATCGGCCGTCACCGAGCAGGTGTTGATGACGTAGACGTCGGCCGGTTCACGGAAATCAGTCAGCGTGAAGCCTAGAGCCTCGAAGCTCTCGGCCAGCCGCTCGGTCTCGTACTGGTTGACCTTGCAGCCTAGGTTGGTGAATGCGGCTGTCGGCATAGTCCTAAGAGTTTACCGCAAAGTATGAGTGGGTGTCAAGGAAGCGTTTAGGCGCCCCAGGGCAATTGCACG
>JAYTRQ010000641.1:0-27902 GCA_043746125.1 Armatimonadota bacterium
TTCCCGTTCCTAATCGTCCAGCTCGCGGGCTGGCAGCCGGGCGGGGACTCGTGGGCGGATCTGCGCGAGGCGCAGATGATGACGGCCCAGAACGTGCCCAATGCAGGGATCGTGACGGCCATTGACATCGGCGATCAGTCTGACATCCACCCGAAGAACAAGCAGGAAGTGGGCCGTCGCCTGGCTCTAGTGGCCGAAGGGAAGGTCTACGGCCGGAAGCTGGAGTATTACGGCCCGGTCTATAAAGCCATGACGGTGGAAGGCGGCGCGATCCGGCTGAAGTTCGACCATCTGGGTGGCGGGCTTATGGCGAAGGACGACAAGCCACTGGCCGGCTTCACAATCGCCGGGGCGGATGGAAAGTTCGTGCCGGCCGATGCGAGGATTGACGGCGACACGGTCGTTATATCCTCGGCGGGCGTGCCCGTGCCGACGGCAGCGCGCTACGACTGGGCGGCCTATCCTGAGACGACCTTGTACAACAAGGCCGGCCTGCCCGCCTTCCCGTTCCGCACGGACGTCCCGGTCCCGATCGCCGATCTGGCCCTGCCGGCGAACGCTGGGGCTAACCTGGCTTTAGGCAAGTCCTATGTGTGCAGCGACCCGAACACGCATGGCTTCGGGATCGGCGGCCTGACCGACGGCTCCTGGGATGCAAGTGGGACGAACTGCTTTGCGACGAACGAAACAGGTGCGTTCCCGAAGACGGCGACGATTGACCTGGGGAAGCCCGCTGGCATCGGCCTGGTGGCGGTGGGCGTGCCGCCGTTCGGCTCGACCAAGACGATCCAGGTGTCGGTCAGTGCGGATGGGTAGCTGTTCCGCCCGGTCGGCTCCTACATGTTCCGCCAGCGGAACGAGGAGAGGCATTTGTTCGCCTTCCCGTCTACGCCCGCGCAGTTCGTGCGTCTGACCTACCCGGACCACTACGATGAGGCGGAGGGGTACAACAACACCTTCGCCTTCACGACGGAGTGTCAGGTATACGCGCCGTCGAAGTAGTCACCGCGTACTGTCAATTGGGGTCCCGCCTGTGGCGGGACCCTTATTTCATGGTCGGAGCCTCGGATAACAGACGTTCCTGAACGGCCTCTTTGCGCTGAACGGGCGTCTCCCTTGGCGCGAGGACGCCAACGATCACCTGTTCCCCCACCACTTCCAATATCTCTATCTCGATAACGTTCATCCCTTCACCGATTTGGATGACGGAACTGCTGCCCTCATGCGGGCGGCGGTTGAACAGATGCATGGCAGGACCCCTGATCTAAGGAACACCGGACTTCCGGGAAACGAAGCTGATCTACAGTCTTTCTTGCATAAATCGTGCCAAGTACAACGGCGGGGGATCGGCGGTTAGGCAGCAGCACGGTGGAGGGTGGGTGGAGAGGTGCGGGTGGGGGCGTTAGGCGGAGGCCCTTGACTTTCAGAGAGGCCACCTGTAAAACGGACTGAACGGCGGATGACACTGGCTCGGCCGCCATGGACCGCAGAAAGAACCGTGAACCGAACCCACCCCTTGCACCTTCTTCCCGTCCCTCTACTGTTTGCCCTCTCCCTGTTCACCCTGGGATAGACCGCCCGTGCCGGGGGGGGGAGGGGCGGCTGGGAGATTCTGAGGCCCGGCACGGGCTGGGTCCGGGAGCGGATCCGGCGAGGCTGACGCTGGCGGCAGATCATGGAAGGCAGCCTAACAGGTTTGTGGAGGCCGCCCTCTAGCGCCTAGCTCCGGGCGGGTTGGAAAGAAACCAAATTATGCCAATCCAATGGACCAGGAAGCTCATCGCCGCGGAAAACTTCGAGTCGGCCGGCGTGTTCGACGTGGATGGCGACGGCGTCCCGGACATTGTCTCGGGCGGGTTTTGGTATCAGGGGCCGGACTTCAAGGTCAAGCACGCCCTGGGCGACGTCCCGCGTATCGGCGACTATTACGACGATTTCAGCACAATTGCGCTGGACGTCAACGGGGATGGGCGTCTGGACATCGTTACCGGTGGGTGGTGGGGCGAGACCCTGCGCCGGCGCGAGAACCCCTGCCCACCCCTCGAGAATTGGCTGACACACGTGATCGCGCAAACAGGCAGCATTGAGACGACGTGGGCCTGGGACGTGGATGGGGACGGGTAACCCGAGATCGTGCCGAATACGCCGAATGGGCCGCTGGTCGCTTACAAGCTGAAGACGGACGGCGCGGGCAAGGGAACGGGGGAGTTCACGGCCCATACGCTCTGGGCGCAGCCGCAGGGTCATGGCCTGGGGTGAGGGCCGTCAGCGGCAGCGGACGGGGCGACTTCGTGCTGAACAAGGGCTGGCTGGAATGCCTGGCCGATCCGCTGGGCGGCGAGTGGATTTGGCACCCGGAGTTTGACTTAGGATGGGATGCCAGCATTCCGGTTCTGGTCGTAGACGTCAACGGCGACGGCCTGGCGGATTTGATCGTCGTCGGCTCACACTCCTACGGCCTGTCCTGGTGGGAGCAGGGGCGGGACTCCGGCGGCGTGCGAACGTGGACGCTGCACCCGAGCGACTCGTTCAACTCAGAGTACCATGATCTGCACTGGAGGGACATTGACGGCGATGGGGAACCCGAACTGGTCACAGGAAAGCGCTATCAGGCACACCCGAACGACGGCGATCCGGGGGGCGGCGAGAACTTCAGCAAGCAGGTGATCACCTATGGGCCTCTGGGCGCACGACACTCTGGGTCTGCCCAGTGTGGACAATTCGGTTTTCCCAAGCGCCCTTCTCGCTGAGGCTCGTCAGCCAAGCACTGGCGCCCATCAGCGAGACGGGATAGAATTGATTCGCCCACTTCGATGTAGGCCTTTGCCTCTTCACATTCCTGGGGATGCAACTTCCACTTGTTGCCCCAGTGAGACCGACGCCGACCTGTTCGCCTTTGGCGGCGGAAAGACTTGCGGCCTTTTTGACTTCTTACAAGTGGTTAGAGAGTGGCACAGTGGGTACTCTCTAACCGACGAGCGAGGCCCGGTGTGCCCAATATCCGGCTAATCTAAGGCCAGCAGCAGGTTCAGATCGAAGTCGGACCTCCGTATGTCGGCTTCCAGGCCGTCCACGGGCGGCTTGACGCGAGGCAGTTTTTCCAGGACGTCGTACAGGTCGGCGGGCGGGTTGACGGAGATCACCATGACGACCTGGTTCTTGTCGTCCAAGTAAAGCTCGTCGAAACGGTTGGAAACCGGGTCGCCGTGAAACAGGCCGCCCTTGCCGCCCTGCGGGTCCCCAAACAGCTCAAAGTGAATGTCCAGTTCATCGGAAAAAAAGTTTGGGACATGGTCGTAGGCGACGTGCTGCCCGGCCATGTTCGCGCCTGCGATCTGGCCGTGCCAAAGGGCATTGTTCCAGTGTTCCACGCGCCACTGCTTTCCCATGACGGGGTCCTGGAACCCGGCCACGTCTCCGGCAGCGTAGACGTCAGGGGCGTCGGCTTCCAGATACTCGTTGACCAGGACGCCGTTCTTCTTCACGTCCACGGCCAGGCCCGCCGCCTGGGCGAACTCCAGATTAGGCTTGACGCCGACGGCCACGAGAACGACGTCGCCGTCAACGATCAGTCCCGACTTGGTCTTGACGCCAGTGGGCGTAATTTCAGTGACTTCATCGCCTAAAATCACTTCGGCCCCGGCCGCTTCCAGCTTCCCGCGCAGGAACGCGCCATATTCCGGCGAGGCGAACTTGCTCCACAGGTGCCCGGTCGGTTCAATGATGGTCGCCTGCCCGCCTTTGGTCACGAAGTCGGCAGCAACCTCGACGCCGATGTAGCCGCCGCCGACCAGCACGATCTTCTGGCCCAAGTGCGCCCGGAGGGCGTCGCTGTCCTCCCACGTCCGCAGGGTCCGCACGTTTGGCCCGTTCACGCCGGGGACGTCCAGCACCTTGGGAGACGAACCGGTGGCGACCAGCAGCTTTTCGTAAGCGACGGTGTCGCCGTTGTCCAGAGTGACGGTCTTCGCCTGCGTGTCCGCGCCGGTCGCTTTCGTGCCCGAAAGTAGAGTCACTTTATTGTCGTCATACCAGGCCGGCGACTGGATCGGCAGCACGTCTTCAGCTTTCGCTTCGCCGCGCAGGTACTCTTTGGAGAGTGGTGGGCGGTGGTAGGGCGGGTGAGACTCAGAGCCGATCAGCAGGATCGCGCCGTTTGGGTCGTACTGGCGGATGGTCTCGGCGGCCGTGGCGGAGGCGAGGCCGCCACCGACCAGAACGTATCGCGCGGAGTGGTGGGACATAAGAGGTGTCCTTTCTCAAAGACAGGGAGTTAGCACTCAATTCTTACCCCACACCGGGGTGGGTCAACCCTTTCGCCGCGTGCCCTCGGCCACCGCCGCGCCTTCCAACTCGTCCCACAAAGTCACTTTCCCTTTTTGGCTTCATCGCCTCCGGTGGTGTGTCTATCCGCTTCTTAACGTTCTCTTAACATTCAGCCGTCGCCTGCGAAGGACTCATAATCACGGTCCTAACGTCAGGCGGCCCCAATTTCTGGGTTCCATCATCAGCTCAAACACGGCGTCATCCACGATGCCCGTGTGCTGGTCGCTCCAATACGAGCGCAGGCGCGTCCGCTGGCCCGCCGGGTCGCCGAACGTCACGCCGAAGTCGCCCGCCAGGGACAGGCCCGGTCGGGGCGTGAGGCCGAGGCTAGACAGGGGGATGGCGGCTTCCACGGTGTAGCCGTCGCCGCGTTTGACGACCGCGACTCTTGCCTGGGGGACGACCGCGACGTAGTCCATCGGGTAGTTCGTGACCACGCCCGAGTGGAACGCGAACGGCTTTTTAAGCGCGGACACTTTGCGGTAGAGCACGGCCGTGTCTTTGCCGCCGAACGGCCCGACCGAGAGGCGGAGGTCGTCCGGCCCGGCCTCGCCTCGCGACGTGTCCGCAGTGGCGTCGGTCCCCATCTGGAAGTCCACGGTGTCACCGCCGAGGTACAAGTTCTGCGGCGTGGTTGCGCCGTTGACCCAGGGCGTGTTATCGCGGACGTCCCAGGCCAAATACAGGGTTTGCGCGTCATAAGCGGCAGCGGACGTTGCCGACGAGTCGTCGCTCTTTTGGTAGTGGACCGTGTTGGCTCCGGCGAAGTCGTGGGCGAGGTCGCCGGTGAACGTGGGTGTCAAACGCGCGACGGTGAGCAGATGCGGGCCGCTGACGACCTGCTGCTCCTGGGCCTGAAAGCCGGCCGCCTGGGCGATGTCGTCCCGGCTGAGGGTGAGCCGCCCGCCGGGGATGGCTTTCGTCGTTTCCAGGCCGGTCACTTCCAGGTTCCAGTAGCCGGTCTTGCCGGCCTGGACGTACAGCTTGCCGTCCGCGCCCTGTGCGATGGAGCCGCCGAAGTCCTCGCCGCCCAGGCCGGGCGGGGCATTGCTCACGTCCGCGCCGGGGGTAGTGTCGGCAGGGAACTGGTATTTTAATGGGTCCGGCTGGAACAGGCGGGTCAAATAGAACCCGTCATTGGTCAGCACATGCCACTCGCTGACGTTGGTGGGGATGACCCAGATTCCGCCGATGGGGGCGGGTAGAGTCGCCGCCCCGACGATGTCGTACGCGCCCCGGATCAGGCCCGGCTCGGGCGGCGTGGCGTTGTGGGACCCGTGCACGCCGACGTAGTCGTTCGGGTAGGCCCACAAGCGTAGGCCGGAGGCGATGTCGTAGCAGTCGAACGTGCTTCGGGCGGCCTGATACGCGCCGTTGTAGAGGATCAACTTGCCGTCGGCCGACCCGACGCCCGTGCCCGCTCCCATGCCGCCCTGCTCGCCCGCATTGGGCATCTTGATGGGGTGGGCAAGATCGTAGAGCGGTGCGCCGGCCGGGGTGAAGCCGGCGACTCTGTACTGGCCGTAGCCGCTGTACAGGGTCAGATCCGGTGTCACGGACAGGTACCAGCCGCCAACTTTCAGGACGCCGGGTACGGTCGTGACTTCATTGGGCTGTTCCAGACCGTCGCCGTTGGCGTCGGCCCAGTAGCGCGTCGTATTGCCTTTGGTATCGTACGCAAAGCGGCTCCGCAGGGCGTACCGGGCGTCGCCCAGCCGCTCGAATATCTGCATGGGGCCATTCGTGAAGCCGGAGCCGTTCGCGACGACTAAATACCGCCGCCCGTTCGCGCCGGTCCCGAACAGGGAATTGTTCATGCCGTCCCGCGTGATAACAGCCAGGCAGCGGGCGCGGCCCGTGGTGGGGTCCAGCCGCCACTCGCAGCCCGATCCGACCATGACGTCCGGGTCGCGTGGGTTGATCGCCCCACCGGGTGCGCCGTAGTGGGTGGAGCCGAAGAACTCCTTGACGAACCGGCCCGATTGGGTATCCCAGACCGAGACGCGCTTGGGGAAGTCGTCGGTTTCGGCCACCCACAGCTTGCTGTCCCGGTCCACGGCCAGGCCGCTGATGAAGCGCAGGCCGTCCGGCTGCCACGGGCCGAGCAGTGTGCGACCGCCGGGCCGGCCGATGGTGCGGAGGAACTTGCCCCCCGCGTCGTAGACCCGGACCTGGTTATCGGGATCGCCGACGCCGACGTAGACCCGGCCCTGCGCGTCTACGGTCAGGCCGGCGGCATGGGCGAGGCCCGAGACCAGTGTCTTCGACGTCCCCGAATTGGGGTCCAAAGACAGCACGGACGCCCCGCCGGAAATGACCAGAAGGCGGCCATCGGCCGTCGCTTTCATCCGCCCCGGCGCGGGGGCGGACAGCGTTTTAACGAACGCGCCGGTCTTCGCGTCTAGAACGAGAAGGCCGTTCTGCTTTAGCAGCGATAGGAATACGTGGCCGTCCTTCACTTCCAGGCCGTTGATTTGATCCGGCTTGTCCGCCGCAATAGGCCACAGGTCGAGCGGGTTGACGTCGGCGGGCGCGTCGGGCGCGTTTGTCGCGCCCCAGGGGAGGTAGGCGCCGTCTTTGGCGTT
Organism: Armatimonadota bacterium; assembly: GCA_043746125.1. Classification (GTDB taxonomy): domain Bacteria; phylum Armatimonadota; class Armatimonadia; order Armatimonadales; family Capsulimonadaceae; genus JANXMY01. The sequence goes on from JAYTRQ010000641.1 coordinate 6,912, forward strand.
CAGGTGGTACAGGTCTTTGGGGCCGTTCAGGACGTACGCGATGCCCCCGCTCACGGCGATCTGGTCCGCCCCGGAGATGCCCCCGCGCGTGTTCTTCCAGACGACGTCCCCGCCGAGGTCCGTCGCCAGCAGGGCCGCCCCGGCCTCCGCAAGCGTCCAGCCCAGGAAGACCCGGTCGCCCTCAGAGGCGCAGGCGGCGGGTTGGCCGTGGTCGCCGCCCCAGTTCGTGTCCGGCCCGTTGTCCCAGGGGGCCTTGCCGCCGTTGTCGGCGAAGCCGCGCCAGTGCAGGCCGATCGGGCCGTGGGTCAGGGCGCTCCAGGTGTACGCCCCGGCGGGGACCGGCTGCCCCGGCTCATGCGCGTTCGGCGTAGTCAGCCCGTCCCACAGGACGGTATGCCTGCCCCTGGCGTAGAACGCGCTGCGCAGGAGGTGGCAGACGACCTGCCCCTGGGCGTTCTTGACGTTCAGCGAGACGTAGCCGTCTTGAGCCAGGGCGAACGTAACCGGCTTGAATCCGGGCAGGGTTGGGGCCAGCCTCGGCGCGGTCAGACTTGACCAATCGGCGATTGGCACGCCGCTTTGGAGCCGCACGGGGAACTCGCGCCCGCCGGCGACGCGAACGGGGCGCGGGACCAGCCTGCCTTTGGGCGCCAGGGTGGCGACGCCCCATTCGTTTTTCGACATGAACGTGAAGACGCGGTCAATGGTCGGGAGCGGTTTGAAGACGTCCTTGACGGAGAGCCGCCCCTTCCCCGGCGTGGTGAAGTTCGGCTCGAAAGTGATCTGGAACTGGTCGCCCGTTCTGAGCGGCAGCCCGTTTTTGGTCAGCAGGCTCCAGGGGATGGCGACCTCCTGGACGTACCCGCTGCCGTCCGTATTGACCGTAAACGCCTGCTGTCCGCCCTGCGTTTTGGCGTCTTTGAGTTCCGGCTTCGCGCCCTCATAGTCCATGTTCACGACGTCGCTGCCGCTGCTGCCGCGCCACGCCGTCACGTTGCAGGTGAGCTGGTCGCCCGTGCCGGGGTGGGTGACCGTGCGGATCTGAAGGCTGTCCCCGGCGAAGCCGTAGTTTGCGATGGTCTGGCCGGGGTTGTTGAGCGGCGTCTTGTCGTTGAACCGGGCCAGCACATACAGGTTCTTACTGTCATAGTTGGCGCAGAGCCAGACCGCGTAATCGTCGCGCTGGGCTTCGACATTGTCGGAGGCGAAGACGCTGCCGGAGAGGTCCCAGTCAGTGTACTTTCCGTCCACGACGATGGGGCCGGGGGCGGGCGGGACTTGCAGCCCGATGTTTTCAGACGGAGTAGCCTGGACACGGTTCACCGGGCCGAGCGCCATAACAACCAGGGCGGCAAGCCCGAGGCGGGTAATGTTGTTCACGTTTTGGTTCATTGATTTATCTATTTGAAAGCCCAGGCTCCCCAAAGCTGGGGCGTCAGTTCGGCCTCGCTTGGGACGTCCGAAACCAGGCCCGTCGCCTTGTTATGCCAGTAGACGCGCTGGAGGGTTTGGAAGCCGTTGCCGCGCAGCAGCCCGACGTCGCCGTGCAGCGTCTGGCCCGGCGTGGCGCTCAGGCCGAGCAGGCTCAGGGGCACGGAGTATTCGTAGTTCCCTGCTCCGTCGCCTGCGAGAGTGATCTGGGCACTGACGTCCTCGACCCGCTCGAAGCGCACGGTGCGCTGCGGAGACGTGAATTCGAACGGGGACGTCCTGCCCGGTGCCGAACGGGGCTGGTAGAGCATGGCAGCGGTTTTGCCAGCCACCTGGGTTACCAGCAGGCGCTCGCCGCCGGGGACGGCATCCAGCATCAGGTCCAGCGCCCCGCCGGTTTTGAAGAGCAGGGGCGGACTGCCGCCCGCATTCTTCAGCAGACCGGCGTCGCCCGTCTTGAAGGCGGCGTACAGGCGGTCCCCCGAAATGGACAGCGCGGCCTGTGTTTCGGCCTCGGAATGGCCCCAGTCGCCCTTCTGGTCCGTCCAAGTGTCCAGGGTCACCCAACGGGCGTCTGCCCAGTCGTCCAGCTTGCCGTCCACCGTCGGGGCGGCAGGTCGCAGCGCAATGGCGAGAGGGCCTCGGTCGGCGGACGCGGCGGCCTGCCGCTGGGCCTCACTCTGGACGAAGTAGGCGCGGGCCTGGGTCAGGAGGTCCGGTGTGACGTCCAGGGGTGCGTCGGGCAGCCGCTGGATGCCGCTCAGGCCGTCCAGGCGGAGGACGTTGCCGCCGTCGCCGCCGCCCACGAGGTAGACATCGCCGTCAGCGGTCTGGGTGAGCGACGGCCAGAAATTCTCTTCCTGGAGGCTCAGGTCGTTGACGAGCATGTCCTGCTCGGCCTTGGGGGCGGACCAGGACGCGAGCCGGCTGTCCCGGAAGAGCGTGGCGACGAACAGGCCGTCCGTGGTGAACAGGTAGACGTTGCCCTTGTTGCCGTTGATCGCCCACAGCTCGCCCGCGTCGGAACCTTTCGGCCGGATCAGGCCGCCCAGGAGGCGCGTGGTGCCGATCAGCTCGCCCGGATGGTCCGGCAGGGGGGCGCCGTGGCTGGGATGCAGGCCGGGCCACAGGCTGGGGTAGGTCCAGGTCGGGACGCCGTCTTTGACTCCGGACAGGGACGACTGCGCGGTGTAAGGGGCGGGCGGCACGGTGAGCACGGTCCATCCGCCGGCCCCGGCCAGAGCCTGGCCGCCGCCGCTGGTCTGCGGGGTGCGGGTGCCTTCGGCCAGGGTCAGGCCCCCGCGGAGGTCGTAGCGGGGCGCCCCGCTGGCCGAGATCCCGGAAGGCGGGAACCGCACGGCCCTGCCGTCGAGGTAGGCCGCCACGAAAGACAGGTCCGGCATGACGGTGATCCCGCTCGCCTGGCCTTGGAGGAACGTGACTTCGTCCGGCTCGACCTTGCCATCCCCGTTCGCGTCCGACCAGGCGAACATCATCCTTCCCCCCGGCCTCCAGCCGGCCGGCAGGCGCGCCCGGAACGCGGCGGCTTTCGGCGTCAAGGCGGCCGGCGGGGCCGCATCCCAGTTGAAGTCTATGGTCGGGTCCAGGGCGGTCCCCGCGAAGTCCTTCAAGTCGGTCCCGTTGTAGTAGCGGCCCGTCAGCCCGCCGGGCCGGGCGGCTTTGGCGGAGGGGTATAGGGCCGTGGCAGGAATAACCGCCTTCGGCGTGCCCGGCCCGGCCCAAAGCAGCCGCGCCGTCGCCCCGCCCGCGCCCTGGAAGTATTCCATCGTGACGTCATAGCGCTGGCCGGCCTGCAAGACGGTAGTCCCCCTGTCTTCGGTCGTGCCATGCCCGGTCCAGTCGTCGACGAGGGGCTTGCCGTTGACCCAGAGCCGCACGCCGTCGTCGGAGAGCGTCGTGAAGGCGTAGGACCCCGACGCGGGCGCTTTGATCTGGCCGGTCCAGCGCACGGAGTAGTTCTGCGTCCCCCGGAACAGGCCGGAGACGAGAGGCCAGGAGTCGGCATCGCCCAGGGCAGCCACGGGCCGGGCGACGCCGCCCTTCAGGAGCCAGAGGGCGGCGTTGTCGGCGGCATTCGTGGGGCTGACGTTGTAGCAGTCCGTCAGGTACTCACGGCCCCCGAACGTCAGGGCCGTTTCGGGGGCGCGGCTCTTGTAGTAGGACGGCAGTTTGAGGGGGTCCAGGTCCGCCTGGTAGTAGTTGGCGACCGGGCGATTGGATCCGTCCTTCCAATCAATGGACAATTCCAGGCCGCTGTAGAAAAAGTGTGTCTTGTCCGCCGGGTCCAGCGCCCCGCCGCCGCCGTACTCCATCGGGCCGTAGAACGCCTTGACTAGTCCGCCCGTTCTGGCGTCCCAGACGCTGACTCTTTTCGGCACGAAGTCGGTCTCGGCTACCCAGAGCCGGCCCAGGCTGTCCAGGGCGAGGCCGTCGGGCTGGTGCATCTGGAGGGGGTCGTAGGGTCCGAGTTTGGGGCGGCCCGCCTTGCCGATCACGCGCAGGAGAGCGCCCTTTGGGCTGAAGACTTTGACCCGATTGTCGTCGCCCCGGTCGCTGACGTAAACGTTCCCGCCCGCGTCGAGCGTGAGGTTCCGGGGGTCTTGCAGGCCGCTGGAGACCATGACCGTGGGCGCAGGCATCTTCCGCTTGTCCGGGCCGACCGGGCAGCGGAGCAGGCGGGTCCCCGAGAGGACGAGAAGCCGCCCTTGCGCGTCGAACGCCACTCCGCGCGGGTCCGGCATCGGGGCCGTCCTGAGAATCTTGTGCGCCCGCGCGTCCACCCACAGGAGTTGGTTCATCTTGGGCAGGCTGGCGACCAGGAGGCCGTTGCGCACGGCCAGCCCGCTCAGGCCGATGTGGGCGTTGTCGGGAAATACGTAGCGGTAGTCTTTCCCTTCCAACTCGAGCGTCTTCTGACCCGACGGCAGCAGGCCGGCGTAGGGGGCGTTCGGCACCAGAAGCGGCCGGTCGTCGCCCCGGCCCATCCGGCCGTCGCGCGGTGGGGCGGCCATACGGTCGCGGGTCAGCAGTTCGGCCAGGCGCAGCTCGGGCTTGTCCCCGTCGTAGCCGCCCCCCGCCCAGGCTGAACCGGCGTAAGCGTAGACATCTCCCACCCGCTTCGGGCCGCCGTCACGGGCGAGGTGCGTCGCGCCGGTCCAGACGCCGCCGACCCACATCTGCCCGCGCAGTTTGCGCCCGTCCAGGTCCAGCCAGGCCAGGCCCGATCCTCCCTCGGTGACCGCGCTGCATACCAGCACTTCCCCGCCCGTCGGACTGGGGGCCGGGCCGCGCCTGGCGTCCTCGGCGGGCACGAACAGGACTCCGCTCGGGGGCGTGTGGTTTGCGAGCCATTCGCTGCTCGGGTCGGGCGTCGCCCAAGAGGGCCGGCCCGGATTGTAGACAGTGAACTGGTAGCGCAAGTCTATCGGCGGCCGGACCAGCCCGCGCACCCGGTACGCGCCCGCCGGGACCAGCCGGCCGGGGACGTCATAGACGCCGTGGGCGGCGGCGTCGGGGTTACGCCCCGTGTCGTCCAGCCCGTCCCAGTAAGCCGTGTTCGCCCCGGCGGGGTAAGGCGTCTCGCTGACCAGATTACGCACCCGCTTGCCCTGGGCGTCGTCAATGACAAGGGTGACGAAGCCGGCCTTTGACAGCGTGAACGGGATCGCGATGGGCGCGTGCGGGGCCGGGCCGGCGGCGCGGGCCGGGGCGGGGAGGCAACCGGAGAGAACGGCGGTGAACATAGCGATCCAGGGTTGTGGTTTCTGCATAGTTAGGACTTTCGCTTAGACTGGTGCGTAGGCAGTAATTGTCGGCTGCCGTAACTGCGCTCGTAAGAAGTCGCGCAGCAGGTTGGCATGAGCGGCGTACAACGTCGTGCCTACCTTCCGCGCATGAACCTTGAGCGTTAGCCATGCCAAGTAGCAGCAGGCTAGGTGGCTGCGCTGGGCGCGGGCGTTGCGGCACTGGCACTTCTCGGCCCCAACGAGTTATTTTAGCTCACGATGCAACTGCTCACGATGCAACTGCTCGATCTGCCAGCGCATGGCGTTCTCGTCTTGAACGTCGCCCGAGGTGAGCCGAGCCTGGGGCTTGCCGCTGTCGTCGCGGTTTGTGATGACCCACTCAATGCCGCCGTTCGTGGCGACTATCTTGAAGAGGCGCACGAGGAAAGGTAACTCCTGGAGCTTGACGAGACGCCCGTGCTGGAGGCTGTCCTGGTCCCAGTCCAGCGCGTCTAGATGCATGTAGCCTTTGTTCTTGTCTTTCTTGCCAGCCTGGTACTGCTCCTTGCTCGTGCTGACCAGGCGGTTGCTCTTGAGGCTTTATTAGGGTGAGCGTGGTTACGAACACCATCCCCAGGCGGCGGATCACCTTCAGGTTGTCCACCGAGGCGTACCAGGAGTCGAACAGGACCATGTTGGCTTTGATCCGCTTGTCGCTCTTGGCGCGGATCAGCATCTCCCGGAAGTGCTCGTTCTTGGTCTTGCCGTCCGTCTCAGGAGAATAGACGCGGAAGTCAATCGGGAAGAAGTTGTCGGCCTTGCCGCTCGTGTGCAACAGGTTGACCACGCCGATGCCGCGCACCAGGCCGCCCTCGGCCCCGCTGTATTGGAGCTTGACCAACTCGATCTTGCGCGAGTATTGCTTGTTCTGCACGCTATCATCCACGACGAGATAGCTGTCGGGGCTGTCTTGAAGCAGCGGTGAGACGACTTCCCACAGGCGGCGGGGTGTGAGCTTCTCGCGGCGCAGGTAGTCGCTGACAGTGTCGTGGCTGGTCGCTGCCTCGCCCTCCAGATGGTCGGCCAGGTAGGTGCAGGTGTAGTTGACTGGGGTGGCGACCAGGTATTCGATGTACTGCTACTTGGTCATAAGTGCTTGTACGCAAACGAGCGAGCGAAAGTCCTAATAGTGTGTCGATGAGGCGGCTGTCAGGCTTGACTAAGATGAGGTTCGGGGGACGCAGTTTCCCCCGAACCTCGTACTGCTGCCGTCGCGGCTTGAGTGCGTCCTGATTCACGAGGCTCTATTTGACGCTCATCGTCAGAGCGTCAGTACTGTAGCCCGTGCCGGCGGCCGTGCTGTCGGCGGCGGGCGGGCTGGTCTCGGACGCGGCGTTAAATCCGCCGCTGACTTGAATGGGGCGGAGCCATTTGACGTGTCCGTCGGCGGCCAGCCAGTTCAAGCCGTCGGTATGATAGGGTTTGGCCGGGTTCCCACTGCCGTAATTGCTGCAAGAGGTCGTGGCCGAGGTGATGTTATCCATCACGCCCATGTACTGGGCGTTGACAGCCCCGTTGTTATAACACTTGCCGTTGGCAAATTCGCCGCCGCTCTTACCGGTGGCCGTTTGCAGGTTGCCGCTGGCGTCGGCGTAGGCATTGGGATCCAGAACGCCTCCGGCATTTTGAGCCTCGAACAGCAGGACCGTCTTGGCGGGAGAGTTGAAGCTAGAGAGTGCGGTCATAGTCCCGCCGCCATTCGGCTGGTTGTTGCTGGCATCGGGGACATTCAGGTTGTAGACGTAGGAAATGCCGCCCGAACTGTCGTCAGAGCACTTGTAGACGCCTGCCGCTTTTACGTAGGGGTAAACGAATGCCGCCCATCCGAAGCCGTAGTTGGTGACGCTGCAACACCAGCTCGCGCCCTGGGGGTATTTCTCGTCGGCATCCTGCACATACTGGGTGAAGGCGAGGCCGAGCTGCTTGAGATTGCTCTGGCAACTCGCGCGGCGGGCGTTCTCACGCACTTTCTGAAAGACGGGAAACAAAATCGCCGCGAGAATAGCGATGATCGCGATGACGACGAGCAGTTCGATCAGCGTGAAGCCTCGCTTCTGAGACTTCAGGGGGCTAAGTATGCAAATGGACATGATGGTGTTCTCCTTCGAGATCTGGCTGACCCTGTCCTCTAATACAGGCTACTAATGGACGAACCCGGTAGAACCGATAGGTACAGGTTCTTTTGTCCGCGCAGGCGGGCACTTGCTTTGCTGAAGACCCGGATTTCCAATCCGGGGGAAGATGGCCTATCGGTTCTACCGGGTTCGTCCACTAGAACAGGTGTATTACTAGTATAAAGCACCTGTGCGCTTTTGTCAAGCGTTTCTCACAAATAATTTCGGAGGCGGGTGGATTGTCGGGGGATCAGGTGCGAGCGGAGGCAGACCTGCATGCTTGTGGTCTCGCCGCCGAGCGCACGCAGCAGCAGACGCGCGGCCTCAGCGCCCAGGGCTTCCAGCGGCGGGCGGACGCTGGTCAGCCCCAGCAAGCTGGACTCGGCCAGATCGTCGAAGCCGATCAGGCCGTAGTCGCGCCCCGCCTCCTTGCCCGCTTCGGCCGCGCCCTGGAGGAAGCTGAGGGCAACGATGTCGTTCGCGCCGATGATACCGACGCCGTCCGCCCAGCCCGCGCCGAGGACGGGGCCGGCCAGCGCCCGGCCGGCCATCCCCTGATCCAAGTCCCATGGGGGAGTCGGGTGGTCTGGCCGGTAGACGCGCAGGGCGTCGTCCGGAAGGCCTGCGTGCCGGACGGCGTTCCGTGCGCCGGTCAGGCGCTCCTCAGCCCAAGCCGCGGTGAACGGGAGCATGAAAATCAGACGAGCGTGGCCGCGCTCGATCAGGTGCTGGGCGGCCAGATAGCCAGCCGACACCTGATCGTAGTAGACGTGAGGCAGGGGCCGGTCGAGTGGGTCGGCAGTCACGAAAACGAGTGGCGTCCGCAGGCCCGCCGTGCCCGAAAGGGCGTTGGCGACCATCTCCGGCGGGTCATAGAGCAGGAGAACGGCCAGGGCATCCACGCCGCTCTCCCGCAGGGCGGTCATGGCGTCGGCCGGGGGGACGTTGCGCTTGTTCGGGCCGTACCGGTTGAACAGGCGCGTGGATCCGCCCGCCCCGCCGAAGGTGCGCTCCAGGGACGACAGGATGACCCGCTCCCAGTCGTGGTGGAGCGAGTCGTGGTGGAGCGGGCCTGGCCGGCCAAAAGGGGAAGACAACCCGGTGACAATGCCCAGGGTGGCCGAGCCGGGGGCTGGGCTAGGGCGGGGCTGGTCCTGGGAAGCCGCCAGGCCGACCACGGTGCCCTGGCGTGGCAGGGCCTTCAGGGTGCCATCGGCCAGCAGGCCAGAGACGGCTTGCTGAAGCGTACCCAGTTCGACTCCGTATTCGTCGGCCAGCGTCCGGCGAGAAGGCAGCAGCGCCCCCGGCAGCCAGCGGCCGGCGCGGATCTGTGCGCGTAAGTCAGCGGCGATGCGCTGGTAGACGTAGCGTGTCAGGTCCAGGCGCGGGTCTTGAAGTTTGTGGGGTAAGGTCATGGGGCGATCCAGGACGGAGACGTGTCAAATCTGATACAGGTGTATGGTACGCATTATAGGCCTTATTGGTGTTTTTGTCAAGGCTCGCGGGAGTTGATAAAGCCGGCCGTCTGGGAATGTATACTCATGATTTCCTCTTCTCTCCCGAAAGACGCCCATTGCTCCTACTGCGGGCGTCGCTTCCCGGACGGCTCACCCTGGCCGCGCCGTTGTCCCCAGTGTCACAACGTCACATACCGGAACCCATTGCCTGTCTCCGTGGTTCTGCTGCCCGTGGGGGACGGCCTGATGCTGGTCCGACGCACGAACGAGCCGGGGCGCGGCGAGCTGGGCCTGCCAGGCGGCTTTATCGAGTGGGGCGAAACCTGGCGGGCGGCGGGGGCACGTGAACTGGGCGAGGAGACGGGCACCGTCGTCGAGGCCTCTGGGCTGCAGCTATTCGACGCGGTCAGTGCGCCGGACGGGACGCTGCTGGTGTTTGGCCTGGCCCCCTCCATGTCTGAGGCCGATTTGCCCCCATTCGTGCCGACGAACGAGACGTCAGAAATCGTGATCAGCCGGGAGCTACTAGAATTGGCGTTCTCGACGCACACGGAGATGATGGCACGTTATTTTGAGGAGAAGCACCGATGACCAAGCCAAGTTTGGATGACAAAGGCATCGTCGTTACCTGTGCCCAGTGCGGGCGTAGGAACCGCCTTCCGTACGCGCGTCTGAACGAGGCCGGCACGTGTGGGCAGTGCCAGGCGGGTCTGCCGCCCGCCTCGGTCCCGCTGGACGTCAGTAGTGATGGACAGTTCGACCGCCTGGTGGCCGCCTCGCCCTTGCCGGTCGTGGTGGACTTCTGGGCGCCTTGGTGTGGACCTTGCCGCCAGGTCGCGCCGGAACTGGAGAAAGTGGCCCGGTCGCGGGCGGGGCAGTGGCTGGTCATCAAGATCAACACGGAGGCTCTGCCCGGCCTGGGGGCGCGTTTCAGCATCCAGTCCATTCCGACGATGGCCGTGTTCGTGGGCGGGAAAGAAGCGGCACGGACGATGGGGGCGCGGCCCGCGTCGGCCATTGAGGCGTTCGTGCGGGACGCGGCGGGGCCCGTTATAGCGGCGCAGCCATGAGGCCAGCGACAACTAGCGCCGCCGTCCGTCAGCGGTCCCTGGTATACTATGAGCAGAGGAAAACAGAGTGAGCGTTATGACGCGGGGCGGGCCGCCCCTCGGCCCTGAAAAGCCATTAAAGCCGGATACCATCCGGCGGATCGTGCGGACGTTCGCGCCGTACCGAACGCAGGTCGTCGGGATCGCAGTCGCTGTTCTTGCCTCGGTGGGGCTGGGCCTGCTGCCACCGTTCCTGCTGCGGGCGATCATCAACCAGGGGCTTTTGGCGCGGGACATGGAGGTCGTCACGCGCGACACGCTGCTGACGCTAGGCGCGACATTAGCGGCGACCGGCCTGTCCCTGCTGTACGGCTATCTGAGTATCCAGGTCGGCCAGCGGATCATGCGGGACCTGCGGAACCAGTTGTACGACCACTTGCAGGGGATGGCGCTCAAGTTCTTCGCGGATACCCGCACGGGGGAGATCCAGTCCCGGCTCGCCAATGACGTCGGCGGCGTCCAGTCTGTTCTCAGTGACACGGCCGCCAGCCTTCTGTCCAACGTCACGACCGTCTTGTCCACGCTTGTGGTCATGGTCATCATGGACTGGCGACTGACCTTGCTTTCGGTCGGCATCCTGCCCCTGTTTGCCTTTGTCGGGAGGCAGGTGGGCGAGGCCGCGCGAGGCGTCCGGACGACGGTGCAGACCAGTCTCGCGAGCCTGAGCGCGACCATGCAGGAGACGCTATCGGTGTCGGGCGTGCTGCTGACCAAGACAAGCGGCCGGCGTAGCCTGGGTCTGGCGAAGTTCGCGGCCGAGAACGAGTCCCTGACGGACGCCCAGGTCAAGCAGGCAATGATCTTCCGCGCCTTCTTCAACCTGATCGGCCTGACGTTCTCCCTGACGCCTGTTCTGGTCTACTGGCTGGCCGCTGACCTGTTCGTGTCGCAGGGTGACCATCACCTGAGCCTGGGCACCATCGTCGCCTTCACGACCCTGCAAGTTCGCCTCTTCTTCCCCTTGACGGGCCTCCTGAACGTCCAGGTGGAGGTGACGAGTGCCCTGGCCCTGTTTGACCGCATCTTTGAATATTTAGACTTAAAGCAGGATATCGTGGACGCGCCCGATGCCGTCGCTCTGTCCCCCGCCGAGATACGCGGCGCGGTCACCTTCGAGCACGTCTCGTTCCGTTATGATGAGTCTCAGGCTTCACCGACACTGGATGAGATCACATTCGAGGCTGCGCCGGGGCAGTTGATCGCTCTGGTCGGCCATTCGGGGGCGGGCAAGACGACACTAACATATCTCATCCCGCGTCTATACGACGCCGATTTAGGCCGGGTGACGATTGACGGCCGGGACATCCGCAGCATTCAGTTACAGTCCTTGGGCGCGGCCATCGGGGTCGTCACGCAGGAGACGTACCTGGTGCATGACACGATCAAAGCTAACCTGCGCTACGGCAATCCGGACGCGACCGATGCCGATCTAATCGCGGCGGCCAAAGCTGCCGCCATCCACGACCACATCGCGGGCCTCCCCGCCGGCTACGACACCGTCGTCGGCGAACGCGGCTATAAGCTGTCCGGCGGCGAGAAGCAGCGTATCGCCATCGCCCGCGCCATCCTCAAAGACCCGCGCATTCTGATTTTGGACGAGGCAACGTCCGCCCTGGACACCCAATCCGAGCGCCTGATCCAGTCCGCCCTGACGCCCCTGATGGCGGGCCGGACGACATTCGCGATTGCCCACCGATTATCTACCATCCTGGCGGCCGACCTGATTTTGGTTCTGGTGGGGGGGCGGATCGTGGAACGAGGGACGCATTCGGGGCTTCTGGCGGCGAATGGGGCCTATGCGCGGCTATATGCGGCGCAGTTCATAGAGGGTGGTCAGGAGGCAGGAGAACGGGACGGGGTGGGACGGGAACTGGCGAGGGGATAAATCCATCTCGCTAAAAGACGTCCTTCGGACGAGCAGGTGCTTCCGAACTTCAGTAAGGCCCGCCCAGAGGGCGCTTAACTAGCGAGAGGGATTTATCCCCTCGCGTTGCTTGGGACCTCCCTCTAGAGGTAGTCCTCAAAGACGTCCCTGATGCTCGTGTCCAAAAGGACGTTCATGTCCTTCCCTTTGAACAAATCCATCGCAAAGCCTGCTTTGAATCCGCGCCTCCGCGCCGTCAGTTTCTCGAACTCGGCGGGCGATAATACCACCGCGATGGGGTGGCCGACGCTCAGAACCGTGACGAGGCCGCTGGCTGCCTCCTTCTAGAGCCTCCCGATGTCGTTGTGGGCTTCAGTTGCGTTCATAGTTGTCATGTTGAGCCTCCTGTGCTTATCGCACCACACTGAACAAATGCTCGAATGTGAGTGTTACGCACTCTCATTGGACTTGTTACGCCGTTCACGCAGAACCGATTGCGCCTCCTTTCTAACGCGACCGCTTCGATCCGAGAGCGAGACCTCACGCAGGGTCTTCAGCACCTTCTCCTCCTCACTGCTGCCAGCTGCCAGACGCCCCACGATCTTCTCCAAGCCTAGTATGCTGCCCTCTCTGCCCACTGCGTACCGAGTGGCGAGGGCCGTCCCGGTCAATAGGGGAATCGCTTCCCGCACGTCCCAGTGTTCGCCCATCATGTCTGCCGCCATCCAGACGGCGTGTGCGGTTTGGCGGGGGACGCTCAGAAAGTAAGTTTCTACAAGCGGCAAGATGCTCTGGGTCAGCGAAGCGGCATAGGGCATCTCCTGTGCCCAATCCAAGTAGCAGAACAGGGTGTAATGAACCTCGTAGTGGTGCCTACCGGCGAACTTGTTCAACAGGCTGGTAATCACTTCAAGAGACATGGGCAGAAGTGCGACGAGGACCCGGACGGCGGTAATCCGCAGTCTCTCATCCTTGCTGGCCCGCTCATTACGCAGGACGGCGGCGCAGTCCATCAAAAGGCGCGTCTTTTCTTCGGGAGAGAGTTGAGCGATTTGGGCTATGGCATGGGCATAATTCAGTGCGAGGACATCTCCGTCTACCCGCTTATTCAAGCCGTCGAGAATGTTTTCATTTTTTTCTGTCATGGCTCTGGCATGTACTCCGCGATCTCGACTAAGACGCAGTCCGGGTCTCGCAAGTAGCAGAGGCGCTTGCGGACGCCAGCGACGGAGAAGGGCACGGAGATTGGCGGGGAGAGAGATGGGACGCCGGCCTGGGTAAGCCGGGCGTAGAGGGCGTCCAAACCGTCCACTTCCAGGGCGACGTGCCGCAGGCCAAGCGTGTTGGCAAGGGAAGCGGCGGGGAGAGTCTGGCCGGGGGGAGTACGGTATTGGAGCAGTTCAAAGCGGGTGCCGCCGCCGGGAGGCTGGCAGAAGACGCAGCGGGCGGAGACGCCAGGCAGGCCGGAGACGGTTTCGATCCAGTCGCCGGTCAGGTCGCACTCGAAGGTGACACGCATCCCTAACAGGCCGACGTAGAAGGCGAGGCTGCGTTCCATGTCGGAGACGACGACGTTGACGTGGTTGACGCGCATAGTTGTTGGGGTGGGGATGACGAAAAGAGGCCGGGCTGGGAGTGATCCCGGCCCGGCCTTCGTACATGGATTAGACGCCCAGGCTGCGGCGACGCGCCCGGAAGACCATTACGCCGACGCCCAGCGTCAGCAGGCCCAGGGAGGCCAGCGAGGACGGCTCAGGGACGACCTGAAGATTAAACTTCTGGGTCGATTCCACTGGCTGTTCCGAGCCGGGCGTGCCGCCGATGATGTTAAAGTAGCCGCTGTAAAGACCATCTTTGAGGGTGGGGGCCGCCGTGACGGTGAACAGCGCAGCGGAACCGCTCGCGGGGTAGGCAGTTCCATCGGCGAGGGACGACGGCGCACCAGTCACGAAGAGGCTGTCATCACCGGTCAGGCCTGGCCCGATGAACGTGAAGGCATCTCCGATCAGATAGATCAGGCCGCCGCTGTTGTTCGCGACGGAGCCGGTGAAGGTGACGGTCCCGCCGTTGCCCACCGTCAAAGTGGGGTGGGTGAAGGTTATGTCCAGGAGGCCCTGGGCGTGGGTGGCGGCTGGGGCCAGCAGGAGGCCGAAGGCTAAAGCCGTGGCGGGAAGTGCGTGTCGTAGATTCATTGTGGGTCAGGTTCCTTCGATTTGGTGATCTGTGCAGGTGTTCGCCCGGCACTGGAAGCCCTTCGGCCCGCCAGTGCCGGGCAAGACCGCTACGGCACGGACACGCGTAGGGAGCCACCGAACTGGCTGCCAGCGCCGTAGAGGCCAGTCGCGTTCAGGATGGCGCGGCCGGCAGGGACGCCGGGGAACGTCACGAGGACTGGGCCGGACTGGGCGTAGGCGGAGACGGTCCCGGCCGAGGGGTTAGCGATGGTTCCCGACACGCCGTTCAGGGTGACGCTCTGGAGGAAGGCGTTCAGGGCGTCGGCCCGGCCAGCCCCGACAGGCCCATTGGACGTACCGATGTTCACCAGGATCAGTGTAGCCTGGACGGTCCCGTCGGGGAGCCGCATCAGGGTCGCGTTGGTGATGACGTTCGGCTGTGCCACGGTCTTGGAAAGCGGCAGGGTCCATGCGCCCCGGCCGTGCGTGCCGGCGGCCAGGATACCGGTCTTGTTGTTGATCTCCAGGTTGACGACCTGCACGTTGGGCAGAGCCTGATAGATCTGGGTCCACGAGCCGCCGTAGTTCGTGGAGGCGTACACGCCGTCGTCGCCGCCGGCGTAGAGGGTGCCGGACTTCTTGTCCAGGCTCACGGCGTTGAACGGCTCATCGGGCAGGTTGGAGCTGATGTCGTTCCACGTTGCGCCACCATTCGTAGAGCGGAAGATCTTGCCGGCCGCGAAATCGTCGAAGAGTGGGCGTGCGACGTAGACGTCTTTCGTGTTGGACGGGTTGACGTAGATGTCGTTCCAAAGGTTCTCGATGCCGGGGACGCTGACATCGGCCCAGGTCTGGCCGTCGTCGTTGGTGACATAGAGCGCTCCGATCCCGCCGCCGATGGGGTCGCCGACGGCCACGTAGATCGTCTTGCCGTGGACGGCTAATGTGCTGACGACGTTGTCAGAGGGGTTGAAGCCGTTCGTGCCGGGGATGCCGATGGGCGTGAACAGGTCGCCCTTGTTCAGCGACTCGTAGACGTGGTCGGTGCCCAGAATGACGCGCTTCTGCTTCAGCGGGTCCAGTTTGTACGGGATATAGAACGACGACGGGTCGTCCTGGTAGGTAGGACCGCCCGGCACGGGGCCATTCAAGTTGATGCCGCTGATGGCGTCCTGCCAGGTCAACCCGGCGTCGTCCGAGCGTCGGAGGGAGATGCCATAGAACGTGTGGTAGATGGTGCTCGGGTTAGTCTGGTCCACGCGGACGAAGCCGCCGTCGCCGCCCTCCACCTGGTTCCAGGCGACGTCACCGGTCGTCTTCTCGGTCCCATTGTCCTGCGAGCCGCCATAGACGGTCTTGGGATCGGTCGGGTGGAGGGCGATGCCGGTGAACTGGATGGTCTCCAAGTTGGTGTTCAGGTCGGACCAGAGTATGTTGCTGACGTCGTTGACGCCGTCCTGGGGGATCGGGTTCTTGAGCTTCGGGTTCTCCAGCCGCCACAGCCCGCCGTCGTTGCCGTCGAGCAGGCCCTTGCCGCCCGCCGTATAGGCGAGGAAGTGCGTGTCGGTGTGCGGCCCCAGATACCCGGCTCCAATGGAGTAGTCCTGGAAGCTTTTGCCGCCGTCGTGGGTACCGACGAGGCAGTAGAGTTCAGGGTAGGTCTGAGCGCCGTAGTTGACCTGGCCGGCGGCGTACAGGGTGTTCGGGTCGGTGGGACTGACGGCGAGGGCGTTGTCGTAGCTGCCTTGGAATCCCAGATAATTCGGGGCGGCGGTGAGCTGGGTCCAGGCCGCACCGCCATTAGTGGTCTTGTACAGGCCATACAGCGAGTCGCTGGCATTAGGATCGAGGGCGCCGTCATTGGTGATGGAGGCGTAGAGGACGCCCGGGTTGGAGGGCGAAATGGCGAGGGACGTGTAGCCGATCGGGTCCACGCCGGACTGGGGCAGGCCACCGGTCAGCTTGGTCCAGGTTAGGCCGCCGTTGACGGTCTTGTAGACGCCTTTGATGGCGGTGAAGGCATTGCGGCTGATGGCAGTGTAGAGCGTCTGCGGGCGCTTCGGGTCAATGACCAGGGCCGTGTAGTTGTTGGTCGTCGTAATACCGGCCGTGGTGTTGGTCCAGGTCCGGCCGCCATCCGTACTCTTCCAGACGCCGTGGTTGCCACGCAGGGCGTTGACCGCGCTGGCCGTGGCGATGTAGACGACGCTGGGGTTGGTCGGGTCTACGACGATCTTGGAGATGGCCCGGCGCACGAAGGCGCCCTGCGGGCCGGGGATGACAGACCAGGACGCGCCGCCGTCCAAAGACCGCAGCAGGCCGATGCCGTACTTGCAGTCGCCGGAGAAGTCCGCCTCGCCCGTGCCGGCGTAGAGCACCTGGGCGTTCGAGGGGGCGACGGCGATGGACCCGATGGCCGTGTCGCCCAGAAAGTCGGTCAGCGCGACGAAGCTCGCGCCACCGTTCGTGGTCTTCCAGACGCCGCCACCGGCTGCGCCAACGTAGAACGTGTTCGGGTCCTTGGGGTCGGCGGCCAGGGCGGCGATGCGGCCCGAGCCGGGCTCCGGGTTGCCGCCGACGGTGCCGCTGTCATTGTCGAGCGGGGCGGGTCCGATGGCAGTCCAAGCGATCGGGGCGGGCGCGGCAGATGCACTGACGGCGGCACGGGGGACCAGGGGACCGCCGTCACCGAGACGGCCTGAGCGGGCGGCGGAGACGTCGCTGACGCCGGAGCGTACTTCGGCCGCGGCGGGCTGGGCCGTCTCGACGAGCGGCCGGTGCCGGTGCAGGAGCGGGCGAGGTACTAGGGGCGTGGAGGCAGAGGAGGCTCCCGCCAAAAGCCCGAGGGCCGCCGCGCCGAGAGCGGCGCAGGTGTGGGACGAAAACTTCATGAGAACTCACTTTCTGGACGCAGTATTTCTTACGAGTACGGGAAATTAAGGTGGCCGCAGCGCTGCGGGCGATACGACACAAGACCGCCGTTCCAATGATAACTTACCAAAAAAATGCCAGGATGTCAAGCCGCGCCAAAAAAACGGTAATTTCACTGTGCAAGACTGAACCGACCCTCCCCCGTCCCCGCAATGCCCCGTGTGCCTACGGGTTTTTATCCTCCCTGCCTTTCGGCGGCTCTTTAATCTCCCGATAATGAAAAACAGCCGTCGCATCTGCGGCGGCTCCTGAAAATTGTCAAAGTGCGCCCCGCGCACTTCACTATAAATTACGGAGTACGAAATGAAGTTTCTCCTGCCGCGGGCCTGGATGCTCCTGATCCTGGCCCTGAGCCTGGTCACGCCCACGCCTGCCGTGGCTCAGACTGCTTCTCAGTCTTCTCAGTCCGAAGTCCCTCAGTCCCTCCACGCTTATGGAAAGCTGCTGCCGGTGGGGACGAACGTCCTCGTCAACTGGCACGGCGTACCGCAGGCCCAGTCCTACAACGTCTACCGGAACGGTCAGCTCCTGAACGGCGTGGCCCATACCTACTTTTTCGATTACGGTGCGGCCGCAGGCGAGACGCACACCTATACCGTCACAGCGGTCGGTGCGTGGGGCGAAAGCGCTCCCTCCGCTTCAGTCACGGCGCGGGCGCCGGTCGGCGGCGGGCAGGTGGTCTACGTCGATGCGCTCCAGAACGGCTGGCAGCCCTGGGGCTGGGCCGACCTGGATTATGCCAACACTTTCCCGAGAATGGGCGGCAGCCATTCGGTCCGGGTCAAGGCCGGACCGTGGCAGGCCATGTACCTGCACCATGCGCCGTTCGATACGACGTCTTACACCGTTGTCTCGCTTTGGGTGCATGGCGGCAAGACCGGCGGCCAGCGCCTGAGCCTGACCGCGCTCCGCAGCGGCACCCCACAAGCCTCCGTCACCCTGGACCCGCTGCCGGCCCGCGTATGGCGGCAGGTGACCGTGCCGCTGTCCACCTTGGGCGTTGCCGGGGTCTCGGACATGGATGGCCTGTGGGTGCAGGATGCGAGCGGGACCGCACAGCCGGCGTTCTACGTGGATCGCATCTGCCTGGGGACCGCCGCCGCCTCGCCGACGCTGATCCCCGCTCCGCAGAGACTGTCGGTCACCCCACAGTGGGTCACGAGCTGCCCCTCCTGCCCTGGAATGGCGATGCCGAATATGGTCCTGAGCTGGGCGCCCGTGCAGGGCGTCCCCGGCTATGTGGTCTGCCGGAACGGGACGCCTGTCGCCCCGAGCGTCACGCAGACGGGATGGACGGACATGACCGTTGTGAGCGATCACACCTACGCCTACACCGTCGCCGCTTTGGGGCCGGCCGGACCTGGCACGGCCAGTGCGCCAGTTTCCGCGACGGCCCCTAACCCGCCGTCCTCCTCTGCCGCCCTGACCGCCCCGGTTAACCTGGGCGTACATGGGACCTGGCTGGCCGGCCAGACCGACGTCCTCTCTTGGTCGCCCGTCCCGGCGGCGGCGTCCTACAACGTGTACCAGTACGGAACGCTGATTGCGCAGAACGTCACCAGCACAGCGTACACCGTGCCCTCCGACGTCTTCTCCGGCGGGCTGACCTACGCAGTCACGGCGGTGGACGGCCTGGGAATGGAGACGCTCCCGTCGGCCATCGCAGCGTCGCAGGGCCAGTGTGACCCCGCGCAGGACCCAACCTGGACTCCTGCCCCGCCCCAGGCGCCGACGAACGTCGTCGCCACCCCAGAATGGAACGCGGGCGTCCCACGCATCCATCTGACCTGGTATGGCTGGGACACGTCCTACACCTACAATGTCTATCGGGACGGGGTTAAAGTCGCGAGCGGGCTGTGGGGGTTGAACTACTTCGACACGACCGTCGCACCCGGTGAGACCCACTCCTACGCCGTTTCTGGCGTCAACCTGCCCTGGAACACGTCCGTAGAAGGCCCGCAGAGCGCCTCGGTCACGGCGACCGCGCTGGCCGGTGCGCCAAATGCCGCGCCGGGTGTTGTCCAGATCACAGGCCTCAAGCCGAATGATGACGGTGTCCTGGTGTCCTTCGCCGCCGTGCCCGGCGCGGTAGACTATCGCGCTTACAGCATGGCTAAACCGAACGTCGTCAAGTACAGCGGCGGCGGCCTGAGCATCG
This sequence comes from Armatimonadota bacterium, assembly GCA_043746125.1. Classification (GTDB taxonomy): domain Bacteria; phylum Armatimonadota; class Armatimonadia; order Armatimonadales; family Capsulimonadaceae; genus JANXMY01. Next base: position 25,956 of record JAYTRQ010000641.1, read on the forward strand.
AGATGAACGGGCTGAACCAGGCTGGGGCGACCCTGGTGGTCGAGGCCGTTGACAAGCTCGGCCCGTTCCAAACCATGGACGGGATGGCCGGACCTGGCGCGATGGTCATGGGCAGTACGCACTCCGCGATCAACGGGCAGGGTGACCCTTCGGACGTGCCGAACGTTCTGGCGGCCTCCGTGCCGTTCCCGGTCGTCTTGCAGCCGACCGTCCTAGCCGGCTCGCAGGTCTTCTTCGACAACTTCCGGGACGAAAACCCGCTCACCCTCCAGCCCAGCCCGGATATTACGGGCAACCCGGACGGCAGCTACGACTCATACGGGCAGCCCAACAATTACTGGGAGCAGGCCAACGACAAGTGGCGCATCCGCAACTACGTCGGGGACACGGACTACACGAAGGTGTTCTTCATGGGGAACCACTTCATGGACACGCTGTACGACGGCGGCACGGCGCGTAAGGGCGGGCCGATGCACAACAACAACTCGTCCCTGGTAATGATGCCCCGCGCCACGGCCGACATCTCGGGTGGCGGCGTCCTGCACGTCACCTTCGAGGTGGATGCCCACTTCGACAGCCGCCGCTGGTGCGACCTGGTCGTGGCCCCGGCGGGCGACACGCTGCTGAACCCTGGCGCCAAAGGGGGAGGCCACCCGACCTTCTCGGGCACGGACACGGCCTTCCGCTGGCGCATCGAGTACCAGAACAGCATCCCCGAGATGGTCAACCTGAGCGCGACCGCGCCCTACGTCACGGTAGAAAATGCCCTGGTGCCGATCAACGGCCAGGCCTGGGACGTGGCCCGCAGCTCGGCCCGCGTAGATCCTTACCAGGGCACGCCCCAGGCCAACGGGACGCTCCGGGACCTGGACAAGCGGCACCGGTTCGACCTGTACCTGTCGCAGACTCACTTCCGCATCATGGAGCAAGGGACCGTGGCATGGGAGGGGGACATCCCCGCCGCGCTGGCGATGCCTGTTGGCCCGTACCAGGTGTACTTCGTGCATCAACTCTACCACACCGGCAACGACCGGCCCGAGCAGGTGGATTGGAACCCAGAGAACACCTACTGGTACAATGACCGGCCGTACAGTGACGAGCGCCACTGGGACAACATGGGCCAGAGCGTGCTGCCGGACTTCCCAGTCCTGCCGTAGACGTAGGCTGGAAGTCAGAACGCGAGAGAAAGCCCCCGCAGGAGACGAAACTCTCTCGTGGGGGCTTTCTCTCGCGTTCTGACTCTGCCCAAAGACGTGTTTTGCCGGAGATGAGCTATAATCTGGTTTCTGACGCTTGCCCTTTCCAGTTTATTCCGGTGGCGGGCTACGACTGTGGCCGCTTCGTGCCGATTATATTGGGGGGGCCTGACATTAAACATGACCATTTCCGTAATCATCTGTACGCGCAACCGGGGCGACCTGATCGGCGCTACGCTACGCACGGTGCTGGCCGGGACGCTTGTGCCCGACGAGCTGCTGGTCGTTGACCAGAGTGACGGCGGTGAGACGCAGGCGGCCGTGGAGGCTTTCGCCGCCGATCACCCCTCTGTGCGGTATTTGGCGACCGAGACGCGCGGCCTTTCGCGGGCGCGGAACGTCGGTCTGGAACTCAGTCGGGGGGATGTCTTGGCATTCACCGACGACGACGTCTTAGTCCACGCCGATTGGCTGGAACGGGTCGCGGCTGAGTTCCGGACGTATCCGCGCCTGGCCTTCCTGTTTGGGACGGTGTTGCCGCCCGAGGGGTACGACTGGCAGACGGAGTTCGTGCCTTATGTGGAGGTCCAGACGCGGCGGCCGGTGCTCTGGCATCAGAAAGAAGTCTTTGGCGGCATGGGCGCGAACATGAGCCTGCGCAGGACGGCATATGAGCGCCTGGGCGGCTTCGATGAGGGATTGGGCGCGGGCACGGGTCTGGCGGGCGAGGATTACGAATATGCGCTGCGGG
>JAYTRQ010000642.1:0-3305 GCA_043746125.1 Armatimonadota bacterium
TCTTCGGCCTGCTATCCTTTCGGGGGGCGGGCGTAGGGGGTGCTGCGGCCTGCGCCGCATTCCCACCGCCATTTTCCCGCCGGAAATCCTGCCAGCGCCCTTCGGCCTGCTTTTGAGACAGATCGGAGAAGCGGCCCGCACGGAACTGGATACGGCCGGAAAACGCTTTCCCAAACGGCGCCTGTATGAGAGCGGCCCACCGCGCCGCCACCGCGGGGGATGCCTCGCCACTTTCTTCCACTCCCGCGCCTTCTTCTACGCCTTCGCAGGCCGCGAATATTCGGGGCGTACCTGACTGATCCACGATCCACCGGGGCATAAAAGGGAGCAGCATTACCTCGCCATCGCCTCGGGCGACGCACCGGGTCGCACTCTGGCCGGGCACCCCCCCGAGCAGCGTCCACTCGCCGGGCACGAGCGGGTACAGGTAAGTGGGCGGCAGCGAAGCGGCGGCTCGCGCCCGCTCATGACGGACCGGCTCGATCAGACGGATCTCGGTCGTAAATCCGTCTGCCTCGATCCGTACCGATCCAGGCGCTGTCATCCACCCTTCGAGACAGACCAGTCCGTCGGCATCCGGCGTCGCAGCCTCGCCGTTCAGTCGCAGGTTCCGGCACTTGCCAGAGAAGCGCAGGAGGGGCGGGGCCTGACACAGCCATTCTTGGGTGCGGTTCGGGCGTAGCCCACCCTCGAAGCGCACCTCGACACTGGTTTCCGGCCGCAGGTGAGCGAACAGCGGTGGAGGCTCCGCGTCGGCATTGATCACGCGGACGTCCCGGAAGAGCACCCATCCGGGCAATGGGGAGGGCACACACTGCCGGTAGCCCAAAGGGCCACAGGCTTCGTCCAGATAACATTTTGCAGTCCCTTCCACGTCTTCATGGCACAGGAGGTGGCCCGCCGCCCGCAGAGGCAGGGCTGGCACGGCAACGAGGGCGACGTCTTCTTCCGACGCGCGGAATGCGACGGCCACCTGGCGCGGTGCTTGCAGTCGCAGGCGCCGCCCTTCCCAAAGCAGGTGGGTCTGCCAGCCTTCACGCAATTTCCGCGCCAGGGCCTGCCGCGCCTCTACCGTGCTGATCGGGAGTGGGTAGTAAGCCCCGGCACCGTCCGCCTCCAGCGCGGTCCCCCCGATGCCCAGCACGTCGGGGAATGTGTCTGGAAATCCGTCAGGCCGGGCGGCGCCGATCTGGACTTCGTACTGCCCCGGACGCGAAAGCGGATATAGTCGCAGTGCCAGGGTGGCGACGCGGGTGGAAGAGGTCACTCCCCCAGGCCCTTCCCGAAGGGAGCCATCCCACCGTGCGAGTTCGGAGGACACTTGCCACAGGATCGCCTGGCAGCGCGCGTCACGCAATGCTTCCAGCGCCGCGCCGGTCAGGCGCGTGCCCGCCCAGGCCGTGAATGAAGCGACGAGCCGCCCCGGCGGGATCTGCGCCCGCGCCCCAAATCCGCGGGCGTCGAAGTACCGATCCAATCGGTCTAAGTCGGCCGCGCGCAGGAGCACATGTTCCTGCGGGATGTCTACGAACCCGGTGGCAGGCAGGTGCAGTCGGGATGGTGCCGGGAGCCAGCGGGCCGCTTCCTCCCAGAGACTACGAAAAGTCTCCGGCACGAAGGCCGGCGGGTGGCTCAGGCCATACCCCAGCGTCTCCCCGAGGCGGTCATAGTAGTTGTTCGCCGTCACGTCCCGGCCCGTCTCCATGCGGCTGGCGGCGATGACGGATGCGACGAGAAACGGGAGGGCGAGCGGACAGCCTGCGCTCAGGCCGGCAAATCCCCGCAGGGGATCACGCGGGTGTGCCGCCGCTGGAAGCAACAGGCTCCGGTACGCCTCAGCGGTCGCGGCCAGCAGATCGCCCTCGGCGTCGTCAGCGGACAGGCCGGGGAACAAGTCGCTCCAGACATTCCAGAGGTAGCGCGGCGTGTAGTACAGGCGGAAGTCGGGGGACGGCTTGGCCTCAGCAGCGGCGGCCACCGATCTCCCAAGAGCCAGAGTCCAGAGCAGATAGCGGAACGGTAGGGCCGGTGGCGCTCCCTCCAGGCCAAGGGCGGCGAGGATGACCGCCGAGTCTTGCGCCCCCATAGCCGTCGAGATCGCCCTCGGCTTCGCGCTCGGGAGCCAGTCGAGCAGGAAACGCGCGAGGTCACCGTCGCGCTTCTGCCACCCCGCGTCCAGCAGGTCGGGGCGTTGCTTGAGGTGCTCCGCGATGTCGGGTGGCATCGCCTCGAAAAAGGCGCGGGCGTCCGGCGTGGGGTGGATCGCCAGGGCATGTACCAGGGCGGCCTCCGCCCAGACTTCGTCCCGCTCCCCGCTGGGGTCAGTCTCCCGCAACAGATCCCATGCGGGTTGCAGCCCGGAGATATCGAAGGCGGCCTTCCGCGCTTCTTCATCCCCGGATGCCTCGCGCGTGTCCGCCAGCAGTTCATTCAGGAGACGCAAATACGCCTCTGCTACGGACGCCTGCCCACTTTGCTTCGCGCGCCAGGCTTCACCCGCGATCCTGCGGAGGACGAGTGACAGGCTGGAGCGCAACCGATCCTCTCCGAGAATTTGGAGCGTTTCCACGAACCTTCCCAATCCCACACTCGTGCCCATGGGGAGGGCTTCTAGTGCCGAGACGCACAGGTGACAAGGCAGCTTGCCGCACGCCGTCGGCAGATCAAGGAGTTCCGGCGCATGGCACTTTATCCAGCCCAGGACCTTCGGGCGGCCCGCGCGGGCGGCGAGGTGGGCGCTGTTCATGCCGAGGCACGGGAGCTTCCGAGATGCCTGATGAATAACCTCAGACCGGTATTCTGTTAAGTATTCCGGTTCTGCCTTATGAAGGGCTTCCAGAGCGCTGAGGTGGCCCCCCATAATGGCGTCGATCCAACATTCATAAAGCAAATTCTCCATGGCACAGTCATCTTTCTTGCGGCGGTGGCTCGGGGATCTGGAAGGCCGGGAACACCATGGCTATTCACTTGCTCCGACGGATTCTCCTCCTGTGGCCGGGCGGGAAGCTCGCACTGTTAAATGATCAGGGGCGCATCGAAGTCGCGGTAGCTGTCCCGCCCGTAAGATTCGACCACATCCTCACGGCGCCCCCGGAGTATGTAGACGCGCAGGCTGTCCTCTGCCGGCTCGATCGTTTTCTTGAGGCGGTGCAGCAGCGCTTCTTTCTGCGCCTCGTTGACGCTGCACTCGAACACCGAGAACTGAACACGCTGCCCGTGCCCCTCGCAGATCTTGGCGACCCGGCGCAGGCGGGCGCGGCCGGGCTTCGTCAGCGTGTTCACGTCATAGGTCACGAGGATGTCCA
>JAYTRQ010000643.1:0-3303 GCA_043746125.1 Armatimonadota bacterium
GGGGAGCGTTTATCAGAAGTCCGAGCGGCTGGGTCTGATTTTAGACAATGGCAGCATTCTGGACGAACTAGACGAAGCCGACATCCGCCACTTGTGCCGTGCCGCCGAACTGTGTAAGGCCGATCTTGCAAGTGAGATGGTCAAAGAACTGCCGGCCCTGCAAGGCACCATCGGTGAGGAATACGCGCGGCGCGATGGGGAGCCGGAGGAGGTGGCCGTCGCCATCGCCGAGCATTACAAACCCAAGGGCGCTGGTGACCCCCTGCCCAAAACGCAGACCGGCCGACTTCTCGCGATTGCCGACCGCGTAGACACTCTGATAGGCTACGCCGGCATCGGCGTCGTGCCCAGTGGCACGAGCGATCCCTACGCCCTGCGGCGGGCGGCTTCAGGCCTGGTCGCCCTGCTGGCGACATCCGAAACCCTGCCCGCCCCCCAGACGCTGTTCAACGCCGCCTGGGGAGCGTATACGTCTCAGGGCATTCCGCAGACGACGTCCCAAGAAGCCGCGTATGCCAGCTTTCTCCTGCTGATGAACCAGCGGCTTGACGCCGCTCTGGAAGAAAAGGGCGTCCGCTACGACATCCGCGAGGCTGTCTTAGCGACGCCCCTGCAAAGCGTCTTTGAGACACAGGCCCGTGCCCTGGCACTGCAAAGCCTCATTGAGACTCAGGAGGCCAAAGACGCGCTGGCGGGCGCAACGAGGATCGGGAACATCCTCCGGTTCGCGCAGAAAGAACTTGGGACCCTCCCAGACGCTGACTTCAGCCCCATGCTTGCCGAACACCCTGCCGAACAGGCCCTGTCCGACGCCCATGATGAAGCGGCCCCCGCCGTCCTCGGCCTGTTAGCAAGGCGCGAGTACGCCGAAGCGGTTCAGATGCTGGCCGGGCTGCGACCTTCCATAGATGCGCTTTTTGAGGCCGTCATGGTGATGGGGGACGACGTGGAGCGTCGTGCCAACCGGCTGGCCCTCCTGGGCCGACTGCACGAACTCTTCGGCCGGTTCGCGGACTGGGATAAGATCGTGACGGCCTAACATGGATGCTGTTCGGGCCGTCATGGACTCGCTGGCCTCGACCTACCACGGGCGCGGCTCGGTAGAGCTTGGTGACCCGTACCAGGTGCTGATCGCGACGGTCATCTCCCAGCGCACCCGCGAGGAGCAGACGACGGCCGTCTCCATGCGCGTCTTTGCCCGTTACCCCGATGCCGCCGTGCTGGCGACGGCCGAAGAGTCCGAACTTTACGCCCTGCTCAATGGCAGCGAGTACCGCGAAGAAAAAGCCCCCCGCCTGATTGCCCTGGCCGCTATTCTTGTTGAGCGCTACGGCGGTCAGGTCCCCGATGACCTAGACGCACTTCTGAGTCTGCCCGGCGTAGGCCGCAAGACGGCCAACTGCGTCCTCATCTACGCCTTTCAGAAAGCCGCTCTCTGCGTTGACGTCCATATGCACCGCATCACCAATAGATTGGGGTGGGTGACGACCAAGACGCCGGACGCGACCGAGAAGGCTTTGGAGAAGGTGATGCCGCAGGACTTGTGGGCGGGCAGCAACCGCCTGTTCTTACAGCATGGCCGCGCCCTCTGCCTGCCCACGACGCCGATTTGCAGCCGCTGCCCAGTGCGCGAGTGGTGCGCCTACGGGCAGGACACTGAGACGAAGAAGCGGTAGATTAAACCGGTCTCCCCAGCAGTTTTCGGAACATATGACTGGTTTTAGTCAGAGAGTAACCGATGTTTTGGTAGAACGCGTGTGCCTCTGTTCGATGGAGGCCCGAGCGAAGATGCACGTCAAAATAGCCATGTGACTGTGCCCACGCCTCGGCCTGAGACATCAGAGCGTGGCCTATCCCTTGCCGACGCGCTCCGGCGTCAACGACAAGCCCCCCTATTTCCACAAAGAAGTTAGGCGACTCAAGAAGGTGGACACCATAGACGTGTACCCATCCGATAACTGCACCGTCGCGCTCAGCGACGAAGAAGCCGTGGTCAGAATTGCGTGAGATATACTCCAAACGCTCTGCAATGACAGCGGACGGGATGGGATAGCCCAATTGTTCACTGAGAAACGCGACGGCAGAAGCGTCGGAGGAAAGCATATGACGAACAAGCATACTTCAGTTTAGCCGGTCATGGCTCCTCTCTGCCGTGCAGTGGGCATACAAGCCGTCTTTGGTTTCACTTCTTTTCCAGTAGCGCCAGCTTCAGCACCTCGTCGGCGTGGGTGACGGGCTTGAACGTCATCTCGGTGCGGATATTGCCGGGCAGGTCTTCCAGGTCCTGCCCTTCCAGGGCGAAGTGGTGGTTGCTTGGGAGGGAGGATATGGCTTCGGATACGACCACAGCTACTGCTTGATTTTCGCGGGCGTAGGTTAGCGGCTGCGTACGCTTGCGCCCCGCTCGTCTATAGCCTTGATGAACTCGTCCTTGCCGTCCATGTACGCCTCAATGTCGTCCGGGTGCTTTGCCGCCAGGTCCCGCTTCAAGTCGCTGTACTCTTGGGCCACGTCGGGGTGGGCGATCACGTAGTCGCGGAAGGCGAGATGGCGGTGGATTTGAGGGGAGCCGTTCGGAAAAGCGTGGACTTGATGCGTCCTGTCCCTGGATGTGTTGTCCCGGCGGAAGAAGCGTCGTTCGGGGATGCCGAACTCGCCTAACGCCTCGTAGCCAAGTGCCTCCATCAGCGACTGTTTCTCGTCCAAGGCTGTGACGTTTTGGACCACGAGGAGAATGTCAATGATGGGCTTGGCGTAAATGGTAGGGATGGCCGTACTGCCCACGTGATGCACGGTCGCGACAGTGTCGCTGAGCGAGGCGCCAATGCGTTCGGCTTCCCGCTGGAACTCCTGCTGCCATTCGGGATTATGGGGAACCACTCGGACTCTCATGGTTGCACTCCCTCTCGAAGAGCTAGTCGTCTCTCAGATCATCGTCTGCCGGCTGCGGCAGGCGGCGTTCATAGCGGAGAAGTTTGGTCTCCAGACGCAAGACCAGCAGTTCACGGTCTCTTTCCGCCAACTGCTGTGCGTGTTCCGCCCTTTCCTGGTCCTGCCGACGTTCAAAGACTAAGTCCTGTATTGTTGCCGACAGTTTTCTGACTTCATCGCGCAGTTCTTTGATCTCGGTTTCGTGGCGGCCGGTTTTCGCGATGAGGGACATGACGAGCTGGGCGTATTTGTACGTATCTTGCCATCAGGACATAATAAGTCGTCAATCGCAATTAGATTAAACTATCCGGATCCCGAAAGTTAAGCGAGAAGAGAGTAAAAATCCTCGAATTACCCGCCCAATAGTTTAAT
>JAYTRQ010000644.1:0-3295 GCA_043746125.1 Armatimonadota bacterium
AGTAAATCTCGGCCTGTTCCGCAAAGGCGTCGGTCTGTTCCTTGTTTTTAAGGGCGGCTTTCGGCACCAGTATAGCGCTTGGCTCGCCGACGCAGAGATAGACGGACCTGTCTGTCACAAATAGCTCCTTCACTTGCGTCCACGCGTAACGGTGTACGCCGAAGAGGGTTTTGATTGAGAAATGCTGCGACGTCATCCGTAGAACCTGCGCGGCATTTCCCCTGAGCATGAGGATACCAGGAACGATGCCCACCAAAGCAGCCGCGAACAACCCGCTCATGTCTTTCAAGGTGTGCCAGGGGAAAGGGCCGCGCGGCGGCCAAGTTGCTGAGTAGCCCTTTGTCCAAAGCGTAAAGCAAAACATTAGGAGGAGGCCGCACAAGCAAACCAAGCGAGAGCCGATTTGAAAAAACCGCCAGCCGAGCGACATAAGCGGCCACCCGATATGGATCGCCTCTTTCCTGTCCTGCCACGTCATCTTATAGCGGATTTCAGTCACCTTGTAGCGGATTTCCAAACTGTGTCTCCAGCCGCAAGAGCAGGCGGCGAGGACTATTTCCCCGCCGCCTGCTCGCTTTCCTGCTATTTCTTCAACGGCAATTGGTTTTGCCCCCTGGCCCCAGATTCTGGGGAGACAGGAACAGGAAAAGCCCTTGTCATGGAGGCCCTCCTCTGACTCCCCTCAGAATCTGGGACCGGGGATGAAGCGGGCTACATCTTGCCGCCCATCGCCCCCGCCGTGCTTCCCATCGCGCCGCCCATTGCTGGGGCACCCATGCCCATCGCGCCGTTCGTCGCCGGCTTCTCCTCCCACTTGGGAATGGCGGCGCAGGTCGGGTCGATCCCGGCCAGCATCGTGCCCTGACCGTTTGACTCATGCGTGCGGATCGTCGGCGGGTCGGACGGGTCGCGCATCTGGATCAGCACCGTGGTCCGGGCCTCGCCGCTCTCGTTCAAGCCAGACCCGTGGATGGTCAGGTAAGAGAAGAACAGGACGTCGCCCGCCTTGGCCTCCACGGGCAGGGCCTCGGAAACGGGATACTCTTCGGGCGACAGGTGCCAGCCTCCCTGCTCCAGATGCGGCAGCATCCCAAGTTTGTGCGAGCCGGGGACGACCCGGACGCAGCCCTTCTCAATCGGCGCGTCGTCGAAGTGGACGATAGCGGCGATCATGGAGTGGTTGTCGTGTGGGAAAAACGGCGCGTCTTGGTGCATCGGGAACGGCGACCCTTTCTCCGGCGGCTTGATGAACATTTTCGTGTGGTGAAGCTGCACGTTCGGCCCGATAATGCCGGTGGCCACCGCCATCAGCCGCTCGTCCACGATCAGCCGCGAGAAAGCGGCGGATTGGAACTGGACGTCGTGGCAGTGCAGCAGGGAGGTCTTTTTGGTCGTGACGGTGTCCGCGCTGCCCCAGGTGGAGTCGATGTTGCGCTGGGCGCTCAGGCGCTCGGCCAGGGCGTGCGTTTCCTGACGGTAGGTAGCCGCTTCCTCGGGCGAGAGCAGGCCACGGACGACGACGTAGCCGTTATCCGCATAAAATTGTTTCTGGTCTTCGGTCAGCATGAGTGAGGTCTCCTATGGCCTGCATGATACCAGAGGATGCGAATGGTCGTCTTTAGACCAATCCGTCGTCGTTTTGGATATTTCGGACACGCTCACTTTCCGGCTGACGGCGGTACTCAGCCGGTGGGCAGCCGACGTGTGCGGAAAAGGCGCGGGTAAAGTGGTGGACGTCCGGGTAGCCAACCTGAGCGGCCACCTCTTTCACAGGCAAGATCGAGTGGGATAACAGACCCCGCGCCCGGTCCATACGGGCTTGCGTGACGTACTGTGCGGGCGAGACGCCCGTGAAGCGCTGCACCAGACGGGATAGGTGCCGGGGGGAGACGTGGACCTGAGCGGCGATCTCGGGCAGCGGCAAGGGCCGGCTGAGGTTATCGTGGATGAAGCGGACGGCTAATCTTGCCTCGGCCTCCCCGGCGCTCATCCCGGCGGGGTTTATCAGCGCGAGGTCCGAGGCGGACGCCGCCTGCGCGATGCCGAGGACGAGGGCGGACGCCAGGGCCTCAAACTGCGCCTGAGACGCGAGAGCGAGTGGCCCATCCGCCGTGAACTGAAGTGCCCGCCAGAGGGCAGCCAGCCGCCCGTTCACGTCGGCGGACACCAGCACATCCGAATCGGCGAACATCCGCAGCAGTTGGTCGGCTTCTTCCGAAGAGGGGCGCAACGCGGGCATCCAGACAAAGCACACCCAGGACAATTCCATCCCGGCCTGCTCCGTGTTGACGATCTGATGCACCACCCCCGGCCGGGCGACGAACAGGTCTCCCGGCTTCAGCGGGTGTCCCTGACCCTGCACGGTGAACGTCCCCGCACCATGTTCGCCCACGAGACACGCCTCAAAGAACGTATGACGATGCGGGCGGTTGTCGGCGAGGTGCCGCGCGTAGGCCCATTGGAGTAGTTCCACCGTCCCCTGCCCCAGCGGCACGCGCCCTAGGCTCCGATTGAGCCTTTCCAGCCAGTCCATTCGCTCTACCTTCCGTGTTACGCTTCCACTTGAGGGGATGGCGGCCAGACGCTCACGGTGTCCTAGGACTGGTAGCGCTGCCTTTGCTGCATCGCCTCCCACCGCCGCCGCGCCAGTGTCGTAAACGCCTGCGCGTCTGCGTGATTCGGGAAGGCGGATTTAGGAATGACCAGTATGCCTTTCGCCCCCAAATGCAAATGGAGGGCAGCGGCAGACTCCTCCACTTCACGGAAGGCGGTCCAGTGGTAGTAATACCCAACGCCGTCGGGGTTGCCCCAATATACGTCGAATCGTCCCAGTTTCAGCACCCGATCCCCAAGGCGGCCGGGTGTCTTGGCGAGAGCCTTGAAGTAGCGGCTTTTGGTGTTCAAGCCATAGCCTATGGCTCCCCCCAAGCACTGAAGGGATGCCATTGCCAGGCACAGCAGGAAGTCCTTCTCAAACAGCCGCCACAAGACCGCGCAGCCAAGCCAGACACACATGAAGGCTACGGTCCACGTCGCCACGTAGTTCGCCCAGTGACGCTGGAACGACTTCCACGTGGCATACTTGTGGTATTCCCAAGTGTCGTGTTTGGTCAGCGTGAACGCGACGGTCATAACATCTGCCTTACTCTGTGATCCGAGGCGGGGGCGGCCAGACATTTGACGGTTCGGATGAAACGACAGGCTCCCCCCTCTTGTACGCTTTGGCCGCCTCAAAGAACGACGCTGCTTCTGCTTGACTGGAAAAAGCGTGCTTCGGGATGACGACGGCAAACCG
>JAYTRQ010000645.1:0-3292 GCA_043746125.1 Armatimonadota bacterium
AGATTCCTGGGAGTCTGGCCCTAAGTCTGAGTTGTCCACTGTGGCGCGGTTGCCGGAACGTACGCCTATGGCTAAAGAGAGCCGGTTTTTCTCTCCGGCGGTCCGTAAGCTTCTTGACCGGCGGACGCCGCGAAGCCCCGCCTACTTTGCCCTGTTCACGCTGGAGACAGCGCCCGAAGACCCTCCTACGATCCGGTTCAAATCTATCCGGTTCGGCGCACGAGCACCGATAACGCGGAAGGAAGCGCGGGAGATCGAGGCTTTCAAATGACTGGGTGGCGTAAACAACCAATTGGGGATTTGCCGCTTTATCAGGCGAAGACGATTGCGTGGCTGCCGCGTATTGTTCAGGGCTTTACCACGCGGCAAGGGGGCATCAGCCTGCCGCCGTATGATATGCTGAATCTGGGTGAGCACGTTGGGGACTCGCCGAGCCTGGTGGCGACGAATCGGCAGCGGCTCTGGACAGATTTGGGCGTGACGGAGGCGCAGACGGCGCTGGCCGAGCAGGTCCATGGGGACGTGGTGGGCTTGGTCACGGCAGGGACGGGGTTTACGCCCATGCCGGGCGCGGACGCGCTGGTGACGGCGACGCCGGGCGTGCTGCTGACTCTGTTCTTCGCGGACTGCGTTCCGGTATACTTTGTGGACCCGGTCAATAAGGCGATCGGCTTGGCCCATGCCGGGTGGCGGGGGGTCGCGACTAACATTGCGGCCAAAACGCTGCACGCGATGACGGAGGAGTTCGGCAGCCAGCCGGCTTCGTGCCTGGCGGCAGTCGGACCATGCATCGGCGGCGACAGCTACGAGGTGGGGGCGGAGGTGGCAGACCGGTTCCGTAGCCTCCCCGGTGCGCGGGCTGCCACTGCCGTCACACCGCGCAACGAGTTCAGTGGCAAGTATAGCTTGAATCTGCGGCAGATCGTGTTCGGGCAGCTTCTGTACGCGGGCATTCGGGCGCAGTCTATCGCAGTCTGTGACGAAGACACGTATCGGAACAGACGGGATTTCTTTTCGTACCGGCGCGATGGGGCGACGGGCCGCATGGCGGCTTTTTTAGGGATGAAGGAGACAAAAACCGGATGAACCGTTGGTTTTTGATTGCGGGCGTTGGCCTGCTGATTGCCGCCCTGGTATTTCTGAACCAGGGTATCAAGAAAGATTCACCGACGGATGAGGACTTGCAGAAGCAGACCCAGCAGGCGCAGCAGGACGCCCAAAAGGCTTCGGTGAAGCCGGCGGCGGCGCCGGCCAAGCCCGGCAGCACTGCCGCCGCCCTGCCCGCCGACGAGACGGTTGGCGATCCGGCCAAGGCACAGCACCATATCCAGGTTGGCTGGTCTTATGACGAGGCGGACCAGGCCAACCCCGCAATTCTGAACGGGCCGCTTCAGGTGGTCCGAGATTACGTCAAGACAAGTGGGGGATCAGTCTCAGCGGAGATCGTCAACCTAGACATTCCCGTCTCGGACCGGCCCCCGGCGGCGAAGGCCGTCACCACACCGGGGATCATGGTGGATGGGAAGCCCGCATTGCCAGGCCAGTTCTCGACCATGAATGTCCGAGCGCCCGACATCGCGAAGGCCCTGGACGCCGCGATCGGCAAGAAGTAGCACCTGGCACCGTCAGCGGGAGAGGCCTTGTTTGGCCGCCGACTGGGACAGGCTGGATGCCAAGGCGACCAACTTGGACGCGTTCCCGAACATGCTGACGGCAGGCGTAAGCTCCTCTGGATATACCGTCTGGGCGGCACCGCGGATGGCGAGGGCGGAGCCTTTGACGGCCGCGGCGGTGTGCTTGACCTTGCTGGCAACGCGCTTGGCCCGGATAGTCTCCTGCTGGGCGATGCCTTTGCCGGTCGCAACCAGGTTCTTGCCGACATTCAGCGGGCGCTTGTAGAGCCGCCCGGCGTTGCCAATGATGGAGTTCTTGACGCGCAGAACGGTCGTTGCCATCCACACGAGCACACTCATCAGGCCGACGAGGGCCAAGATCAGCAAGGCCTCACCGATTCCATAGAAGACTTCAGCCATTATTGTTCCACCTATCGTTACACCGGCCTTTTTTACCCAGCCGACCGGCGGGCCAAACGGGGCCGGGGCAGTCCCACTACTGAGGAGAAGACACTTGTCCCAAAAGAAGGCCCCCGAACTGGCCGCCGGCGACGTCGTCCGCCTATCGGACCGCGAAGCCAATGCCGCCGATGTCAAGTCGCAGCTTTTCTTCCCGCACTATCGCGGCCTGGTCGGCACGATCATCAAGACGTACCCGGACGGCACGGCGAACATCCATGTGTCGTCGGAGAGCCTGCCAGCCGAGATTCGGACGCGGCATCTGGCCGGTACGGATGCGATGCGTCAGAAGTGGCTGGATGGTCTGTCCGACGAGTCCCGGAACAAACTGTCGTCGTCGGAGAAGAAGTTCTCGCTGCGCTATCACCTTCTTGTCGCTCTCGAAGATCTCTTCCAAACGGATGCGCCACAGCCTCCCGAGGGCGATGGGACCGAGCCGGCACGTAAGAGTCTGGCGGAGTTGGAGGAGGCCGAGGCAGAGCATCTGGCCGAAGCCGCCCGGAAAAGCAAGGCCTGATCCCAATGCACCCGATGGCGTGGGAAGCGGCCCTGGTCGGCCTGACGTTTACGGGCGTCCGCCTGGCCGTCCCGCTGCTGCTGACCGCGCTGGGCGAGACGGTGACCGAGAAGGCGGGCGTCATCAACGTCGGCCTCGAAGGGCTGATGTTGGCGGGGGCGCTGGCGGGCTTCGGCGTGTCGTTCGGCCTGCACAGCGCCTGGGCCGGGGCCGGAGCAGCGATGCTAGCGGGCATGGCCCTGGCCGGCCTGTTCGCCCTGCTGGCTGTGCGCCTGGGGGCGGACCAGGTGGTGGTCGGAACCGCCATTAACATCCTGGCCCTGGGCCTGACCGGCGTCTTCTTCCGCGCCCTGCCCCGCCTGAACGGAGCGATGGCTCCCTCCTTCCTTCCCCTCTCCTTGTCTTTTCTCCATCCCACTCATGGGACGCCTAGCCTAGCCGCGCAGTTCGGGTCCGCGCTGTTTGAGCAGAATGCGCTGGGCTTCTTGGCGCTGGCGCTGGTCCCGGCCGTGGCCCTGTTCCTTTACCGAACGCGGCTGGGCCTGCGCCTGCGAGCGTGCGGCGAGTACCCTGCGGCGGCCGATGCCGCCGGGGTGCGTGTCGGGCGCGTGCGGGTCGGGGCGGTGCTTGCGGGCGGGGCATTGGCGGGCCTGGGCGGGGCGTACCTGAGTATCGGCTACACGAATGGATTTGTCGAGAACAT
>JAYTRQ010000646.1:0-10182 GCA_043746125.1 Armatimonadota bacterium
AACCCAGACCATTGCCGCCGCCATACGCCGTCCGCGTCACTACCTGCGTCATTGCCCGTTCTGGGCGATGGGGGGAAGGCGAGTGGGGGCGGCCAAGAGTTGGGGCCGTTGTTCAACAAGGGATGCCTCTAGGGACTACCGCCAGCCGGAATACTCCGACCCTTTCATCACCGTGCTGTCAATGCGCGAGATTAATGGCTTGCCATTCGGGTAAAGGCCGTCCTGGCGGGTGGGCCACTTCGGATCGGTGTAGAAACTCGCCCACGAACGCTCCCGGTGGGCCAGGTTCTCGAAGACGAGCATAACCGTAAGCTGTGGGGCGACGCCGACGTAGGTGGTCCAGTAGCCCATCGCGTACAGGCCGTGCTTCTCGAAGTCCGGGGCATGTTCCCCGAACCAAGTCAGAGCCGTTGTCAGATGAGCGCTTTCGTCAAAGTCGTAGGTGCGCAGCTCGAAGATGCCGCCACGCAGGCGGGCGGGTTGGTCGTCCCGGCGGGGCTGGCGGGAGAACGTCGTCGGCTTCAGGATCGAGCTGGTGAACGTATGGATCGGGCTGCCACCCCAGGCGGCGTTGGTCTCGGCCACGGCCGTGTGCCATTCGGGGTCGGCCTCGAAGGCGTCCCAGAGGGACTGACGCTGGGTGAGGTTCTCCCAGGCCAGAATGTAGGTCAGGCGGGGGCTAGGTGAGCCGATGATGACGGGCCAGAACCCCACGGGTTCGATGCCGAGACGGTTCCAAATGGGAATTACGTGCTGGTCAAACCGCTCGTTGACCCGATCCAGGCCGCGCGGGCTGCGGATGTCGTAATGGCGCAATTCGTAGAGCATTGAGGTTCCTTAATCGCTCCGGGCGGACGATGCCCCCGTATTTTTGAGATGAAAGTAGGCTTGTAGCATGGCGCGGGCCACTCTGCCGGCCGTGTCGCCGCCGTGGCCGCCGTGTTCGACGATGGCGGCGATGGCGATGGTCGGATGGTCGTAGGGCGCAAAACAAATAAACAAGCCGTGCGTCTTGGCGTTCCCACGCGTCTGTGCGGACCCGGTCTTAGCGGCAACGGCGACCTCTTCGAAGTTGACCACTTTGCCAGTCCCGTTCGTCACGGTCGCCCGCATGGCCCGGCGCACCGCCTCTATGTTAGCCGTGCTGACCGGGACGTGCCGGACAACGGTCGTGTGGGCCTGGTACAGTGGCCTGCCCGTGCTGCCGTCCGTCACCCAGTCCACGACGTAAGGCTGGAGTACATCCCCGCCGTTTGCCAGCGTCGCCGCAACGCGCGACATCTGCAAGGGCGTCGTCAACACGTCCCCCTGGCCGATGGACATGTGCAGCGTGTCGCCGGGGTACCATTGGCTGAACGCCACTCCCAGCCTGCGGAACCGCTTGGCCTTCCAGGCGGGGGAGGGGACCGAGCCGACGTCCTCGCTCAGATCAATCCCCGTCTTCTCGGCCAGCCCGAACTGCTTGGAATAGTAGGCGAGCTTATCCGGGCCGATCTTGCGTCCGGCGACGTAAAAGAAGACGTCGCACGACTGGGCGATGGCCTTGGTGAAGTCCGTCTCCCCGTGCGTCTCCCAGCAGCCGAAGCGGGCACGGCCGAGGTGGTACGAGCCGGGGCAGTAGACGCTGCTGCTGGTCGTGATCGCGCCCGTCTCCAGACCTGCACAGGCGACCACGGGCTTAAATGTAGAGCCAGGTGGATACATGGCCTCCAAAGCGCGGTTGATCAGCGGGTGCGACCCACTCCTGTTGAGCGGATTCCAGTCGGCGGCTGTGATGCCGGTCGCGAACTTATCGGGGTCAAACGTCGGCGCAGAGGCCATCGCCAGAACGGCGCCCGTCTGTGGATTGATGGCCACGGCCGCGCCGATGAAGTTGTGTTCCAGAAACGTCCGCTCCGCCGCCGCCTGCACCCCGGCATCAATCGTCAGCCGCAGAATCCCGCCTGGCTGGGCGTCCTGCGAAGACAGCGCCCGCACCGTACGCCCGTGCGCGTCTATCTGGACGTCCGTCCCGCCAGGTCTGCCGTGTAGATAGTCCTCGTAGGCGGCCTCAACGCCGGTTTTCCCCAGGAAGTCGTCTTTGGAATACTCCGGCGTGCCATCCGGGTACTTCTGCGCGTTCAGCGTCTTCCAGTCGTCGCCGTTAATGCGTCCCATCGTGCCGAGCAGTTGGGCGGCTAGGCTGCCGCGTGGATACCAGCGGACGGGCTCCGGCTGGGTGCTGACGCCCGGCAGGAACGGTTTATTCTCCTCGATCTGCGTGACCACCGCCATCGGGACGTCCAGGGCGATACGGAGTGGGTCGTAAGGGTTCTGCTGAGTGGCAGTGATAACCTGGCGGATGTCGCCGGGGGACTGATGCAGCAGAGCCGCCAGCCGCCCTAAAGTCCCCGTGTCTTTCGCGACGGCAGGCGTGGCATAAATGGCAAGGCGGGGCCGGTTGGCGGCAAGCAGGACACCGTGCCGGTCTACGATGGTCCCGCGCGGGGCGCGGGTGCGAATGCGCCGGGCCTGGTTCGCCGCCGCCGCATCCCGGAAGTCGTCGCCGTGGGCGATCTGCAAGTACCACAGCCGGGCGACCAGCGCTAGGAACAGCAGGGCGATGACGACGCCGAACCCCCAGGCTCGCTGGGCCGCCGCCCGCTGCGTCTGCTGACGGGAGGGCGGGGCGGGCTGGGGGGTCGGAGGCCGCGAGGAAGGTTTGGGTCGGGTGATCATGGGAGTGCCGGATGCTTCAATGCCGCCTCACGGCTGTTCGCCGGGCGGCGGCGGGTACATCGGGCTGTACTCGTGCGGCTCCTGCCCTTCCTGGAACGTCTGCGAGACCTGCTGCGGGCAGTAGCGCGTCGCCAGCAGGCCGTCTTCAGGGTTGATGACCACAGTTACAGTCCCATCGCCGTTATTATGGCGCCGCCGGTGGCGGCGCGGGCGCGTTGTGTCAGCCGGAGCGGTCGTGCTGGTTCCCGTGTCGGGAGCGGTGGGTGTCACGGTGTACTGAGGCGAGAGCGTGGTCGGCTCGGTGCCCGCCGTGAACGTCTCCGGGTGCGACCCAACCGATCCATCCGGCGCGAGCAGGCCCGTCGCGTCATCCACGGTGACCGTGACCGTCCCATCTCCGTTATCACGCGGCGGACTTTTGTGGACGTGCGTGGCGGCTGGGGTCGCCGGGGCCGCGTCCGACGGGGCGCTTGCATCGTCCGGTGGGGACTGCGTCATGGGGACGGGCACGGAAGCCGGATGAGTCACGGGCTTGGAGGGATGGGCCTTCAGCCGCGCGGCTTCTTTAGCCTTGTAGTTCCTGAACACGGGCAGGGACTGGTTCATAAACCGCGCGAAGATGGGGGCGCAGACAGTCGCGCCCCAGGCATTGCCTTCCATCTCCTCGCCATAACCGGGCGGCAGGTTCTTGGACTTGTAGATTGGATGCCCGGCCCAGACCGCACAGACTAGATCGGGCGTATAGCCGACGAACCAGACGTCTTTATGCCCCTGCGTCGTGCCCGTCTTGCCGCGCGCATCCGGGGGCATTCCCTCCACCTTGTCCGCTGTGCCCTCGGTCACGACCGCCCGCAGCATGTCGTCGAGTTGAGTGACGGTCTCCTTCTGGAGCACATGCGTTTCGATAGACGGCGGCACGTCCTCGATGACGTTGTCCTGCATGTCCGTCAGCCGCGTCCAGGCTGCCGGTTCCGGGTGGTTGCCCCCGGCTGGGAACGTAGAATAGACGCTTGCCATTTCCAACGGCGTCACTCCGCTGGAACCGAGCGCGAGTGACAGCACGGGGTCCAGAGGGGACTGAACGCCCATCATGCGGGCGTAGCGGACGGCCGTCTGCGGCCCGATCAG
Organism: Armatimonadota bacterium; assembly: GCA_043746125.1. GTDB lineage: Bacteria > Armatimonadota > Armatimonadia > Armatimonadales > Capsulimonadaceae > JANXMY01. Next base: position 3,847 of record JAYTRQ010000646.1, read on the forward strand.
GTGCAGTACCTTGATGGCCGGGACGTTGATAGATTGGGCCATCGCCTCGCGCAGAGTCACGCGCCGGTCCGAGTAGCCATTGTCGTCCTTGGGCACGTAAGGCTTCGGGCTGCCAGGAAACACGACCCGCTCATCCAGAACCGTTGTGCTTTCCTTCACTGACCCGTCGTTGATCGCGGCCGAGTAGACGACGGCCTTAAAAGACGAGCCGGGCTGCCGCCGGGCCTGCGTGGCGATGTTGAACTGACTCCTCTTGTAATCCACGCCGCCAACCATCGCCTTGATCTCGCCGGTCGCCGGGTCTAGGGCGACCAGTGCCCCCTGCGTCGGCCCGCGCCCGCCCACCTCGGCGATACCGTTCTCCACGGCTCGCTCGGCGATCTGCTGCATGGGCCAATTCAGTGACGTGTAGACCTTCAGATTGCCCTCATAGATCCGGTCCCGGCCATACTTGCGCTCGATTTGGTCCACGACGTAGTTGACAAAGTAGGGGGCGTGAAAGATCTGACTGCCCTGCTGGGACGGTTTCGTCCCAGCCAGCTTGATTGTCTCGTTCGTCGCATGCTGGAATTGCAGCGGCGTGATCATTCCCTGTTGCAGCATGAGTGCTAGGACGCGGCCTTGCTGCGCCTTCGCCGCTTTCATGTCCCTGTAGGGGTTAAACTCGTTTGGCCGGTTCGGCAGTCCTGCCAGCAACGCACACTGAGCCAAGTCCAGTTGTTTGATATGCTTGTTGAAGTAGACCTCGGCCGCCGCCTCCACACCGTACGCGCCGCTGCCGTAGTTGACCAGGTTGAGGTACATCGTCAGGATCTCCTGCTTGGTGTAGCTCTTCTCGATCTGGTTGGCGACGATTAGTTCCTTCATCTTGCGCCCGAACGACTTGCGCCGGTCCAGGCCGTCTACGCCGATGTTCCTGGCAAGCTGCTGGGTGATAGTGCTGCCGCCCTCGCCCTTCATATCGCCGTGCCTAAGGTTGCTGGATAGGGCACGGCCGATACCCTTGAAGTCCACGCCCTGGTGTTGATAAAAGCGCTTGTCTTCAAACGCCACGGTCGCGTCCTGTATGTACTTGGGGATATCGTCTACGGGCACGACCTTGCGCCGCTCCGTAAAGAACTCGGCCAGTTCAGTGCCGTCGGACGAGTAGATGTAAGTGATACCGAGCGGGACAGCGTCCAGGTTAATGGTCGTCGGCGTCTGCCTCAGCACGAAAAAGACCCAGACCCCCAGTGTGATGGCGGCGACGAGCACGAAGAACGTGATTAGTTGGAAGAACGTTTTGACGGCTGACCAGAAGGGCGAGCGCCGACGGCGCGGCATGGGCCGTCCCTTGCCGTTCCCTCGCCCCCCCCCGGACCCGTTGCCTGTGCGGGCGGGCGGGCGCGGATCGGCCGGGGTCGTGGATCGTCTTGGTGTACCGGTTGTAGCCATGTTACAAAAAAAGCCGTAAGGCCCCTAGGTTTATCTATGGGGATGTAAGGCTTAACGTCTTTCCTAAGACGCTCTTTCTTTCTGTTGTATTTGTGGTACAGTGACCACAGAACATCGAGCAATACAGAGCAAGATACTTAATCGGTTGTTAGGCTAAAATCGTTAATCCTGCCTAACGTAAAATCTTGCGGGTCGCTTCGTAAATAAGTCCTTTGGACAATCACAATGGGATAACATTGTGTAGGTTGTGAAACCTTAGAAGCCCCTTGATTTATCAATGGGGAGTTGTCACCTCCACCGTATTATAGGCTCGGAAGGTGCCTTTGTCAAGCCGAAAGCCGCGCGGCGTGGACCTACCTGGTATAATACCCGCATAATGCGCCCTATCCCTCCAAAGCGCCTCTCCGTCCTGATGCCTGTCTACAATGAGGAAGAGACCGTCGAGCGCATCATCGCTGAGGTCCTGTCTCTTCCGCTCGATCTGGAACTGATCGTCGTGGACGACGGCTCGACTGATCGGACGCGGGCGCGGCTCCATACGCTCGAAGGCGTACACAATGCGCGGCTAAAGATCGTCTACGCCGCGAAGAATGCCGGCAAGGGGGCAGCCATCCGGGTCGCCCTCTCCCACGCGACTGGTGACGTGGTCGTGGTCCAGGACGCCGACCGTGAGTACGATCCCCGTGATTTTCTGCCCATGCTGGAGCGCATCGCGGCGGGCGCGGCCATCGTCTACGGCACCCGACTCTCCCACGAGGCTTCTCGGCTGAACGATGAGGGGCCTCGCAACAAGTTCTATTATGCCCGCCGGCTTCTCCCCTGGCTGACCAATGTCTTGTTCAGCACCCAGGTGACGGATGAGGCGACGTGCTACAAGATGTTCCGGCGCGACGTCCTCCAATCCATCCCCCTGCGCTGTGAGCGCTTCGACTTCTGCCCCGAAGTGACGGCCAAGGCCATCAAGCGAGGATACAAGATCTACGAGATACCCATTCATTATCGCCCCCGGACGGAAGCGCAGGGCAAAAAGATCGGCTGGCGCGATGCCGTGGACGCCGCCTGGGCGCTCCTCAAGTTCCGCTTTGTAGACTAACTGCTTATGTCCATCTCCATCACTCTGGCCCGGACACCCGCCGATCGGGAGCTGTGCTTTACTATCCGCAAGGCCGTATTTGTGGAGGAACAGGCCGTCCCGCTCGAATCAGAGTTGGACGAGTACGATGATACGGCCACCCACTTCCTATTGTGGGACGGTGAAATGCCCCTCGCAACTGCTCGCCTCCTGGACAAGCACGGGCTGGCGAAGATCGGCCGCGTAGCCGTTCTGCGCGAGGCGCGGGGGCGCGGCCTGGGTCTGGCCCTGATGCGGGCGGTGCTGGACGAGGCGCGTCGGCAGGGATTTGAGGAAGCGGCTCTGGACTCGCAGACCTACGCTGTCCCCTTCTACGAGCGGCTGGGTTTTGTGGCCGAGGGGGACGAGTTTGACGACGCTGGCATCCCGCATTATCTGATGCGGCGGCCTTTGTAGAGGGCAGTGTGCCTCACCCCATCTCAAACGCTGCCCCTATCTCCACGATCTCCGCATCCGTCCGCCGGAACACCCGGCCTGCCCTCGCTTTCGCCGTCAGCACCCGCACCCGTTCTATCACCCCCTGCTTTACCCCCTCCGGCACCCACCACGGGTAAGGCAGCCGCTCGAAGTCCTTCCCCTGAATGTTCTTCGTGTGGTTGATGACGTCTTTCAGTAGCCTCCCGCACAGAGGCGAGAGCGTCCATCCGAGGATGAACTCAATCTCCTCCCCGGCCACCCCCTCCCGTAGAAACGCGCAGGGTGCCCCGCTATCCAGCACGCACCCCGCCGGCAGATAACGCACGTTGAGCGACTGCGAGATAAGCTGCCAGGTCAGCCCCGCCCGCCCGAAGAACTTCGCGCCGCCCACGCCGTGCAGGTACCAGTTCCCGTTCCTCTTGAACGTTAGCACGGCGTCTCCCTCGTCCTTCCAGTAGATTGCGTGAGACGGTGGCGCGTAGACCAGTGCGTTCCGCGCCTTGTTGTAAGGCCGGTAGTCAGGGTGGGGCAGGGCGATTTCCAACGGCTCCCCGCGTGGGACCACCCGCACGTTCCGCCGCATCTCGCCCCGGCACCCCTGCGCGACGATCTCCGCCCGCTTCTTCGGCGCAATGAACCCCAGCCGCGCCCGCTCCGCCTCATGTGCCAGACTGATCGGGTCTTGAAAGAACTCGAACTCGTACGGCTCAACGATCCTGCCGTCCACAATTTCGCGCACGAACAGGTGGTTCGCCCCGACCGTCATACCGCTCGTCGCCACCAGAAAATCGCCCAGCTTCGGGCCATCGAAATATCGGGCCAGATCCGCCGTGATCTGCCAGGAGTGGTTGCCGGTCAGCGCGATCTGTTCGCGCGGCAACCTCTCCCCCTCTATGACAACTGCCGGAGCCGGGCCGTTTTTGACCAGGTCCAGTACTACCATCGCGTACTTGGTTTCTTCCGAGAAGACGTCAAGTCGCGTCACCGTCGCCTCGCCCGTCTCCAAGAGCAGCCGCCGAAGCCCCTGCATTGTATTGATCGTCAGGAACGTGTCACTGCAAATGAACCGCAGGCGGCCGTTCGGCTTGAGCAAGTCCAGGCACTTGACGATGAAGAACGAGTAGGTCTCTTTCTTGATCTTCAGGCCGCCGCGCCAGCCAAACTCACGGTCCAGGCTGTCTTGGAGGGCCGGGTCAATTGTGCCGCCAAAGGGGGGATTGCCAATGATGGAGTTGAAAGGCGTATTGAAATCGGTCTGGAAGAAGTCGGCGCGCAGGAGGTTATGCCGGGAGGGGCAGTAACCCCAGCGCCGTTCAATATGAGTAAGGCAGCGGTCGTACAAGGCCGCGTCCAGTTCCACGCCGTAGACGTTGCGCGTCAGGATGCAGTCCAGGCGCTCAGGCACAGAGCCATCGTAAAGGGGCAGGAACTTCTCGATGAGGGGCAAGAGGAACGACCCGTCCCCAAAACTCGGCTCCAAAACCGTGTCGTCTCTTGTGAAGGTCAGAGGCTCAATGAGGCGACAGGCGGTGTCCGGCGGCGTCAGGAACTGGCCGAGCTGCCGCTTACGGGCGCGGAGGGTCTTGGTCTGGCTCATGGGCATTGGAACAAAGGCAAGAGGAGGAACGGAACGAGGAGATAAATCTCACTCGCTGAATGAGTGTCCTTTGGACAGGGTATGCCCGTTCCTCCGTGCCTCATTCCGCCAGCGTCTCCCGCCCCTTCGGCAGACCGAACGCCAGATGCCGGAACCCGGCCCAGTTCTCTAAATCCTCGGCGTAGTCGTCCGGGTTGTCGCTGAAGAAGTAGTCGTAGCCCGTGAAGACGTGTTCAAAAGGCAGGCCGATGGCCTCGGCCAGCGCGTCCAGTGGGCCGCCTGCGAACTGACCGGCCCGCGCGTGGGCGTCTTCCAGCAACTTGCCGAACTGAGCTAGCGGGACGCGCAGGATGGCAGCCAGCGCGTCGGCTTGGCCCGCGTAGAGCGCGGCCTCTTCGCCCGTTTCGGCGACCTGGGAAGGGTCGTCGGCATAACGGTCTCGCACCTCGCCGCTTTCGTAGTATGTGTAGCCCCAGTGGACGTCATCGGCCACCCAGGTTTCCAGGGCGGGCACGGCGAGCGACTGCGACAGGCGCTTGGCGAGCAGGCCGCTGTCCTGCCAGTCGTCCACGTAGACCGTGACCCAGCCTCGGCCTGACGCGCCGCTGACCAGGACGCCATACCAGGCGTCGCCGTCCGGCAGTTCGTCCTCGTCTTCCACAACTGAAGACGCTGGCTTGTCGCTGAGGAGCGGGAAGCCCTCGGCGGCGAACGTCTGTATGACCGCCTCGCGCGCCCGCGCCAGGTCGTCCGTCTTGAGGCTCACGTTGATGTAAAAACCGCCCATGATATGATAATACCCGTCTTGTTCGTAGGAGGTATTCGAGCGGTTTTTAACCGCTTGATCCGCTCCCTGTCTGCCTCAACCCCTTCGGCACGACCGCCCGGTCCAGCAGGTCAAAGCCCCCCTGCACCAGCAGGGCCAGGACGGCGGCGGGGATGGCCCCGGACAGCAGAAGTAAGTCGTTGTTGTTCTCTAAGCCCTGGCTGATCCGGTTGCCGTAGCCGCCCGCGCCGATGAAGGCCGCGATGGTAGCCGTACCGACGTTGATGACGGCCGCCGTCTTGATGCCCGCAAAAATAGCGCGCGCGGCCAGGGGCAGCTCGATCAGCCGCAAACGTGCCCCCGAAGGCAGGCCCAGGGCCAAAGCCGACTCGCGCAACGCGGGCGAAATGTCGGTCAGGCCGGTGTAGGTGTTGCGGACGATGGGCAGTAGCGAGTACAGGAAGAGGGCGACGATGGCGGGAACCGGCCCGATCCGGTGCAGGAGTGGGATCAGGAACGCTAGCAGGGCTAGCGACGGGATGGTCTGGATCAGGCCGGTGGTCGTCAGGATCGGCTGCGCGGCGCGGGGCGACCGCGCGGCCCAGATGCCCAGCGGCACGGCGGCCAGGATGCTGAGGGCGAGCGACATGAAGACCAGAAACAAGTGCTGGCGCGTTTCCGGCCAGAAGTCCGGCGCGAACAGCGTGGCCCAGAAGCCGGGTGACTCGGCCTTGTCGGAGACGCTTTGGGTCTTGTCGTGGAGGTAGTCACTGGCAACGGCGGCGGGCGGCCGGTTTTGTATCTCAGCCTGGGCGTTCAGGGTAATCATCTGCGGTGCGCTGATCTTGCCCGCCAGCTTTTGCAGGGCGGTCCAGGTGCGCGGCAGGCGCGTCGGCAGGTCCTTCCGGTACAGCAGCACGGCATCGTAGGCGGGGAAGTAGTGCTTGTCGTCGGTCAAGACGCGCAGCTTGTACTTGGCGATCTTCGAGT
>JAYTRQ010000647.1:0-3286 GCA_043746125.1 Armatimonadota bacterium
AGAGATGCTGTATCAGGCGATCCTCACCCGCGCCGTCCGCTGCCGCGACCCGTTCGTCGAGATGCGCGGCCAATGGGTCCTGCGCCGACTGGCTCCGGACTGCACCCGCGTCCCCATCGAGTCGCTGGGCGACGAGAAGGCCAAGTGCCGCCTGCTCCGGGCGATGGGATATGAGACCGCGAACATCCACCTGGGCAGCCCGGACGCTGTCAAGGCGATCCTGAAAGACCTGAAAAGCCGCCCCACCGGCTGGCTCCTGTCCGCCATGGAGGCCATGACCGAGGCCACGGAGCGGGATTGGAAAGAGTGGAAGAAGAGCGACACTTGAGTTCGTCGCCCTATCAAAAAATCGGTAGAACTGGGGACAAATTCCTATTGCCCGTCCCGCGACAGGCTGGGGAGGATCACATGTGGGCCATTCAACGACGAAGCTCCTGACGGCGCATCCCATAGACTACGTCATCATTGCCTTTTACTTCGTGTTCGTGCTGGCAATTGGAGTCATCGTCAGCCGCCGCATGAAGAGCAGTGAGGACTTCTTCCAGGCGGGCCGCTCGATCCCCGCTTGGGTGACGGGGCTGGCATTCCTGTCGGCCAACCTCGGCGCTCTGGAAGTCCTGGGCATGGCCGCCCAGGGGGCGGAATACGGCCTGATGACCGCCCATTTCTATTGGATCGGGGCGATCCCGGCGATGGTCTTTCTGGGCATCTTCATGATGCCGTTCTACTATGGGTCCAAGGCCCGGAGCGTCCCGGAATACCTGCAAAAGCGGTACAATGAGCCGACGCGGGCCGTCAATGCCATCACCTTCGCGATCAGCACATTGGTGCTCTCGGGGACGTCCATGTACGGCATGGGCCTGGTCTTCCACGATCTCCTGGGCTGGGACATCAACCTCACCATCTGGCTGTCCGCCGCCGTCGTCCTGGTTTATACCGCCCTGGGCGGGCTGACCTCGTCCATCTACAACGAGGTCCTGCAATTCTTCCTGATCGTACTCGGGCTGGCGCCCCTGGTCATTGTCGGCATCCTTGCCGCACACGGCTGGTCCGGCGTCACCGGCGCGTTGCCGCCGACCTTCCTGCATACCTGGCACGGGACCGCCCACGAGGCGACCAATTCCATGCACGTCACCTGGCCCGGCATCGTGCTCGGTCTGGGCTTCGTACTCTCGTTCGGCTATTGGTGTACCGACTTCCTCGTCGTGCAGCGCGCCCTGGCCGCGAAAGACGTTAATGCCGCCCAGCGGACGCCCCTGATTGCCGCCGTGCCGAAGATCTTCTTCCCCTTCCTGGTCATCCTGCCCGGCCTGCTCGCCCTCCCGCTGTTCCCGCATCTGGGCGAGAAGGGCAACGCAGGCATGTCCTACAACAACGCCTTGCCGCTGCTGATGGGGCACTTCTACCCGCCCGGAATGCTCGGTCTGGGCCTGACTGCTCTGCTCGCCTCGTTCATGTCCGGCATGGCAGGCAATACGACGGCCTTCAACACGGTCTTTACCTACGATCTGTATCAGGCCTATCTGGTCAAGGGCCGGGAGGACAGGCACTATTTGAACGTCGGGCGGATTGTGACCGTCGCCGGCGTCCTGATCAGCGTTGCCACCGCCTATCTGGCGGCCAGTGCACCGAGCATCATGGACTTCACCCAAACTGTGTTCGGGTTCGTCAACGCGCCACTCCTGGGGACATTCCTATTCGGCATGTTCTGGAAGCGGACGACGCCCTGGGGCGGCTTCTGGGGCCTGATCGTCGGCATCCTGGCTGCGCTCACCCACTGGCTGCTGACCACCTATGGCCCTTACCAGCACCTGTATTCCACCGCCCAGGCGGGCAACTTTTGGCGGGCCTTCATCGCCTTCTCGGCGGGCGCACTCGCGACCTACGTCATCAGCCTCGTAACGCGGCCCAAACCCGTGGAAGAACTGCGCGGCCTGGTCTACTCGGAGACGCCCCGACCCGAATCGGACAAGCACCTGCCCTGGTACGAGCGCCCGGTCGTCTTCGGCCTGTTCGTGCTGGTCCTGGCCACCGTCGCAAACCTGCTGTTCTGGTGAGGAGGCTTCCCATGCTGGATTTACGTCTGCCCGTCGGCGTGTTCTTTCTCATCATCGGTCTGATACTCGCCGTTGATGGCTTTGTCCACCCGGTCCATACCCAGGGCGTTTCAATCATTCTGAACCGCGATTGGGGCCTCTGCCTGCTGATTTTTGGGGTGGGGATGAGCGTTTTTGGCTGGCTCGCCCAGCGGCGCGGGAGTTAAATATCTTGAAATCTCTGCCCTGCCTACTCTTCCTGACGTGTCTCGGTATCCTCTGCGGAGCACCTCCGTCGTTTGCCGCCCCCGCCTACACCCTTGTGGAAGCCGAAGCCGCCCCGACAGGCGCGGTCAAGGCCGACTCGGGCGCCTCCGGTGGCCGGTACGTCTCCCAGGACGGGGCGTATCAACCTATGATCGTGACGGCGCTGCCCGCCGAAGGCGACGCCTTCACCGTCTGGGCCAGGGTGCGTGGCGTCGCTATGCAGCTCAAGGGGGTCTACGCCGACGGCAGCCAGCACGAACTGAATTGGGAGTGGGACAAGCCGAACGGGTGGAAGTGGGTGTCGTTCGGCAAACATACGCGGGCTGAACTGGGTGCGAAGCTGCTTCTGATGCGTGCGCCCGACGCCGCGCCGAATGCGGGCCTGGACGCGGTCGTGATAACGACGGACGACACGCTGTCGCCGGAGAGTCTCACGCTCAAACTCAATATCCCGCCCCGCCAGCCGATCCCCGTCACGCTGAACTGGGCCAAGACCGTCGCCGTCGCGGGGCCATTCGCCTATGGCCTGAACGCCTTCCGGGGCTTTGACCCCACCATCACGGGGAACCCCATCTACCAGAAGAACCTCGCGTACATGGCTCCCGGCCTCCTTCGCCTGCACAATGCAGGCATGGTGGGCGACTCGGCGGTTGCCCTGGATGCCTGGGTGGATTATGCCCACAAACGCTGGGACGCGGCCAAGATCGGCAAGGCTTTAGTTGGGTTCCCGCCCGGAGCCACGCTGCTCATCAACATCCCCAACTGGCCTTCGTGGATGGACGCGGACCACGACGGCTTTCTGGACGCCGACCAAACGGATGCCTACGCCCGCTTCTGTGCGGACCTCGTCAGGATCGTCAACCGCGACCTGAAAAAGCACGTCGTCTTTTGGGAGGTGACCAACGAGCGGGATGAAAACTACTTCGTGAACTTCCACGAGGCCGGCGGCTGGGGACCGCTCAAAGACCCCGCCAAGCCGGACC
>JAYTRQ010000648.1:0-3285 GCA_043746125.1 Armatimonadota bacterium
CTGGCATCGCCTGGATCGCCTCTCAGTCGCCGGGGGCCACTGCGGGCACTCTGGACGTCGTCGTGCAGGCGACTCTGCCCAAAGCCCGGACGGCGGAAATTTTGGTCGCGCCGGCGGCACCAAAATAGCCCGAACCGTGTTACAATGGAGGAACAAAAACGGAAACGCGAACCTTGAGTTCGCCCTTTACGCTTTGTCGTTGCTCTTGTCGGAACTTAGTAGGAGACTTACGCTCGTGTTGAAGTGGTCGCGCGTGCGGCTTTATCTGTCTATCCTGACCTGCGAAGGGCTGTTCGCGACCCTGCGCGAGCGGGTCCAATACGCCCCCGCGCCGCCCTTGCCGCCGTCGTCGGGGCGTGGAGGCGCGTCGCTTGGCCTGCCCCGCTTCTACGACTACGCCGGCGCCGTCCACGTCCACTCCACTTACAGCGACGGGGCCGGGACGGTCGACGAGATTGCTCAGGCCGCCAACCGGTCCGGCCTGGACTTCCTCGTCCTGTGCGATCATTCCAGCTTGCAGGCGCGGACGGATGGGCAGGACGGCTGGCGCGGGCGGACGCTGATCCTGATCGGCACGGAAATCACGACCGATGCCGGGCACCTGCTGGCCCTGAACGTCCCTGAAGATTTCCTGCCCGCGCCGGGCGACGCCGACGACGCGCAGCGGGCCATCAAGGACAGTGGTGGGATGGGCTTCGTCGCACTCCCCTGCGACCTGAAAGACCACTGGCGCGACTTCGGCCGTCTGCAAGAGGGCATCGGCCTCGAAGTCTTCAATCTCAGCGCCATCGCCCGGACCAAGATCAACCTGCCCGCCCTGGCCGAAGTTTGGCGGCGCTACAACGGGCCGCGTCCTCTCCGGGCTTTCCACCTCGTTTCGGCCCGCCCCAGCCGCGAACTGCGACTGTGGGACGGCCTGATGGCCCCACCTGGACCGGGCCTGCCCGCCCGGCGCGTCGTCGGGATCGCCTCGCTGGACGCGCATGCGGTGATGAAGTTTGCCCGCCGCACCTACCCCTTCCCGACTTACGAGGAGTCGTTCCGCACCCTGCGGACCCACCTGCTGACGTCTCGCCCACTCTCCTATGGCGAGGTCCCTGCCCGCGAGCGGCCCGACGCGACCAAGCGCGACGCCGCCCTGCTCCATGGGGCGTTGGCGGCCGGCCACTGCTACATGGCCTACGACAACTACGCCGACCCGACCGGCTTCACGTTCGAGGCCTCTCCCGTTCGGGCCTCCCCCACGAGCCTTCCCGTCGCGCTGATGGGGGACGCCCTCTCCGCCCCTGCCGGACCGCCCTCCGCCCTCGTCCTGACCGCTCAGTCGCCCCGGACGCGCTCAATGGTCCGTCTGTACAAAGATGGACGCATGGTCGCCGCCGCGCGTGGCGGGCGTCTGGAATACGCCGTGTGCGAGCCGGGCGTCTACCGTGTCGAGGTTTTCCTGTACAAGCGCCGCGTGGGCAACCTCTGCTTCGGCGCGAAGCCCTGGATCTTCAGTAACCCTATCTACGTCCAGCCCGCCGCTCTGCCCGCCGAGGGTTCGGCTACGCCGGGCGCGGCCGGGTCGGCGACGAAGATGGGCGCGGGCTGAGAAGGTCATAGCATGCAACGGCAAATCTGTGTGCACCCCCCTCAGCCATGTGCGCCTGTTCCAGGTTCGCTTCGCTCGCGCCTCCCCCCTTGCCTTTTCCGCCCCTATCGGTTATACTTAGGGCAACCTTATGATTGTCACCACAGGCGCGAAAACTGACCCTGGGCAGAGGCCCAATAACGAAGACCATTACGCCGTCGTGGATACGCGCGGGCGGGGCATCCGGGCGGACGGCGTTCTCATCGTCGCCGACGGTATGGGTGGACGTTCGTTCGGAGAGCAGGCAGCCGAGGCCGCCGTCGAGACCGTCGAGGAGACTCTGGCCGAGATGCTGGACGTGAGACGTGAAGGTGAGGTCGTCGTCGCCGACGCTTTGGCCTCCGCCCTCCGCAAAGCCAACGCCCGCGTTTATGAACTAGCCCGTGCCGATGATGAGCGCAAGGGCATGGGCACCACCTGTGTGGCCGCCATTATTGAGGGGGACATGTTCTACGTCGCCCATGCCGGGGATAGCCGGGCTTACCTCCTGCGCGAGGGGGAACTGAGACAGCTTACTTCGGACCATTCCTACGTCGCCGAGCAGGTGCGAGCTGGGGCCATTTCCGAGGAGGGGGCGCGCAAGTCTCGGTTCCGCAACATCATCACCCGCGCGGTCGGCATCGAGCCGAGCCTGGAAGCGGAAGTCGGGGAACATGAGGCGAAGGCCGGGGACTGGCTGCTGCTCTGCACCGACGGTCTGAGCAACATGCTGACCGAGCAGGACATCACGCGGGCGCTGGGCCAGTCCACCTCGCCCCAGGCGGCGGCGGACAAGCTGGTCGGTATGGCGAGCAAGGCCGGCGGCAAGGACAACATCACGGCCGTCGTCGCCCGCTTCGGCGTCGGCACGCGCACCCAGCGGATGCGGACAAGCGACTTGGCCCGGCCAAAAGCGGACGAGAGGGACGCGGCGGACGTGCCCAGAGAAGACGCGCCGGCGTCCCGGCGCAACGGGAGCGCGCTGGCCGTGCCTCGACCCAGGCGTGGGGCGCCCGTCTGGGCCCTGTTAGCCGTTCTGCTGATCGGTCTGGGCGCAGGGGCATCGGGCTGGCTCGGTTCGTTGCTCGTCCATGCCGGCTACCGCTTCCAAGCAGCCCCGCCCTTCGCCGTCAAGCCCGTTCCCCCGCCGCCGCCTGTGCCCCCGAACCCGACGGCTGTCGCTTACGACACTCCGAAGCCGTTCTACTACAACCCCGTCCGGGGCGACCTGCTGGACGTCAGCCCCAAGACCGGCCTAGTCACGGTGGCGACGCTGGCCGGCACCGTGGTCGGCCTTGGCCTGGATGGCGGGGTACTCTACAAGTATAAGCTGTCCTCCATCCACGCCCAGTCTCCCGCCCCGACCGGGGCGCTGGGCGCGGCGGGCGCGACCACGCATACGGCCGTAGACTCGCTGGGCAACCTCTATCTGTCGGACGCGCTCGCGAAGACGGTCACCAAGTACCGGTCCAACGGCGACCCGCTTGGCCTCGTCGCCCATCTGACGCTCACTAACCCACAGGCCATCGGCGTGACTGGGGACGGCACGATCTACCTGATAGATGCCGAGCGACTCAAGGTCCTGCGGGCGCACCCATCCTCGACCCCGCTGCCGCCGATCCCGTCGCCGAAGCCACCCGTGCCTAAGCCCACGCCACTCCCGACGATGCCGC
>JAYTRQ010000649.1:0-3280 GCA_043746125.1 Armatimonadota bacterium
GTCGCTTTTGTCTAAAAACACACAAGTCAGCAATCATTTGAAGAGCGGTCTTCGCGGAGGAAGAATTGAAGCAGCAGAAAATTTGGGCACTGGTCATCCTGGCCTTGACGGCGTTCTCGCTCCTGATCGTGCGCGGCAAGCCGATCCGGGTCGGGGGCACCACGATCCTTGGCAGCCATCCCACCAAGTACGGCCTAGACATCAAGGGCGGCGTCCGCGCCATCTTCCAGGTGCGGACCGACCTCGCGCCCGGCGTGCCTTATGATGAGGCGACGATCCAGCGCATTATCGAGAACCGCATCAACTCGGCGGGCGTCGGTGAGGCAGTCGTACAGCCACGCCCGCAGGAAAAGCAGTTCATCGTGGAACTGCCGGACGTCAAGAACAAGAACGCCGTCATGGAGCAGCTCGGCACGACGGCCAAGCTAATCACTTACTACTGGCCGGATGTCGCAAGCCCCAACGCCTCCGACCCGGCGCTCCAGAATCTCCCGATCCAGATGTCGAGGAGTCAGGACCCGAAGACGGGCCACGATCTGTATTCGTTCTTCGACCAGCGCACCCAGCAGCGGTTCCGCGACGGCGCACAGATCCGAGCCGATTTTACGTCGCTGCTGAGCGAGGGGATGGCGGCCCGCCCAGACGCAACGGCTTACGCGATTCCCGCCCCTTTGTCCAACGTTGAGCGTATGGTGGAGACACTGTATTTCACCCCTCAACAGCAGCAGCGGGCGAACGACCTGAACCGGGAGTACACGGCCTGGAAGACGCTGACGCCGGACGAACCCAGCTCGCTTGTCATCCTGACGGGGGCGGATCTGGAACCGAAGTCGAGCGCCGAATTGGCCGAAGGGTCCAAGCCGGCCGTCTCGGAGGTATTCAACGCACACGGGGCGGAAGCTTTCGCGAAGTTCACGACGGCCCACGTCGGCGCAATCAACGGGGTCGTGCTGGACGATGCCGTGATCTCGGCTCCTTACATCCAGACGCCGATTCTGGACGGTCAGGCACAGATCAGCGGCGGCTTCGCCACGCTGAGTGAGGCACAGTCCCTGGCGAACCTACTGAACGCAGGCTCGCTGCCAATTCCCTTGGAACAGGTAGATACTGAAAACGTTGAGGCCAGTCTGGGCGTTGGGGCCGTGACGAAGAGCCTGACGGCGGGCATCGTCGGCCTAGCCCTGGTCCTACTGTTCATGCTGTTCTACTACCGGCTGCCGGGCCTGGTCGCCGACATCGCGCTGGTCATCTACGCCCTGTTCACCCTGGCGATCTTCAAGGGGGCGCTGTCGTGGCTGTTCCCCGGCCTGGTCGTGACCTTGACTCTGCCGGGCATCGCGGGCTTCATCCTATCCATCGGCATGGCCGTGGATGCAAATATATTGATCTTTGAGCGGCTGAAAGAGGAGCTGCGGAGCGGGAAGGCGCTACGGCCGGCCATTGACGCCGCGTTCAGGCGGGCGTTCACAGCCATCCGCGACTCCAACATCTGTACTTGTATCACGTGCATCGTCTTGCTGTCCCTGGGGACGCCTAGCGTGCGCGGGTTCGCCCTGACGCTGCTCATTGGTGTGCTCGTCTCGCTGTTCTCAGCCATCACGGTGACGCGGACTTTGCTGTACCTCCTGGTAGACGCGGGCATCGGCAACAACGTCGCCCTGTTCGGCCTCAATATGAAGTCGCTTCGCGGCGGCGACACGGAGAGCGCCCCGACACCGAATATCATCGGGCGCCGCCGTTTCTTCTACGGCCTGAGCCTGGCGATTATCGTGCCGGGCCTGATCTTCTTCGCCCTGGGCGGCTTGAAGAAGAGCATCGAGTTCAAGGGCGGCAGCCAGATCCAGGTCCACTACGCGCAGTCGGTGTCTCAGGACGGTGTCCAGAAGGCGCTCATGGGGGCCGGCTTTAAGGACAGTATCGTCCAGATAGCGGACGGCGGCAGGATCGCGATCGTGAGCGTCGCCGATGTTTACACCAACCCGGACGTGAGAAATTTGGGGGCCGAGGCAAATAATCTCAAGAATCCTGTCTATGTGAAGTTGACGTCAGCTCTGGACACGTTGGGCGCGAATCAGGAACAGCAGTTCAATATCGTTAAGCCTATCATCTCGCGCGAGTTGACGACCAACGCCATTGAGGCCGTCATCATGGCGTCCGCGCTGATTGTCCTGTACCTCGCCCTAGTCTTCGGTATCGGCGGCTTTGTGGCGGGCCTACGGCTGGGGACGTCGGCCATTATCGCCCTGCTGCACGACATCCTGGTCTTGATCGGCGCGTTCTCGATCTTCGGGTACTTCCTGGGCTGGGAGATTGACAGCCTCTTCGTAACCGCCCTGCTGACGGTTATCGGCTTCTCGGTCCACGACACAGTCGTCATCTTCGACCGCGTTCGGGAGAACCTACGACACAAGTCCCGTGCCGAGTCGTTCGAGTCGCTGGTCAACCGCTCCATCGGCCAGACGCTGGCCCGATCCATCAACACATCTCTGACAGTCGTGATAACCCTAGTGGCCCTGGTCGTCTTGGGCGGGCAGACGACGCGCCTGCTGAACGTCGCCCTGCTCATCGGCATCGTCAGCGGGACCTACTCGTCTATCTTCAACGCCGCATCTATTCTGGTGGACTGGGAGAACTGGCTCGCCAAGCGCCGTTCTAATGCTCCCCTGCTTGCGACGGCCGGCATTGAGACCGGCGGCACGACAACCAGTGGGAGTGCGGCCATCTACCCGGCTAACGGCGGCAGCCGTCGGCCCCAGGCCCCGCTGCCGAGTTCTCTGCCCCGCGTTGCCGAGCCGGGCGAGGTGCAGATTTCGGCGATCAAGGCGAAGAAGAAGCGGCCGGCGAAGCGGTTTTAGGAATCCTTCCGCTTCCCCCACCGCCTGGCGAGTATGCCCGTATGAAGACCGACACCCAACCCCAAACGCTCTGGACTGAGCCGGAGCGAGACGCCAAAGCCGAACAGACATTGGTACGCGAACTGTGCATCCACCCGCTGACAGCGCGGTTGCTCTGCAACCGGGGACTGAAGGACGCGGGGGAGGCGGATGCTTTCCTGCGGCCCGATCTGCGGCAGTTGCATGACCCGTTCGGCCTGCCGGACATGGACAAAGCCGCCCACCGCATCAAGGACGCCCTGGCGAGCGGCGAGACCATTTTCGTTCATGGCGACTATGACGTGGATGGCGTGACCTCCACGGCCGTCTACGTGCGGACGCTGACAGCGCTGGGCGCGAAGCTGATCTACCGCGTCCCGCACCGCAAGAACGACGGGTATGACATC
>JAYTRQ010000650.1:0-3271 GCA_043746125.1 Armatimonadota bacterium
GCCATGCTCTCGCGGCTGCTTCAGTTCATGGGCGCCTATCTCGCGGACCAGGACGTCCAGATCGTCCAGAAGCTGGAAGACGAGATCCCGGAGTTGTCCCTGGACCGGTCCCAATTAGAACAGGTCATCAAGAACGTCGTCATTAACGCCGTGCAGGCCATGCCGCACGGAGGGACGCTGACGGTCACGACCCGCATTCACACACAGCAGGACATCGTGGACATAGACTTTACGGACACGGGCGTTGGCATCCCGGCGAACAAGATGGACAAGATCTGCACCCCGTTCTTCACCACCAAGACCAAGGGCACAGGCCTAGGCTTGGCGATCGTCCGTAAGATTGTTGAAACACACGGTGGCCGGCTGGTCATCCGCAGTACGCCCGGTCAAGGCTCGACCTTCACCATCCAGTTGCCGATCCACCCCACGCTGGCCGGCCTGATCCCCCAGTCCCGAACCGAGATTACCGACCAGCGCAGCGACCGGGCCGGGCAGAGCTACGAGCAAACGTATGAACCTTGGGCGGCCCAGTCCGTCTGATACCCGTAGGCCGCAACCACGAAAGTCCGCACCCACGAAAGTCCGCAACCGCGAAAGTCCGCAACCGCGAAAGTCCGCAACCACGAAAGACCCCACGCAGTATGGCAGTTGAGAAAGCCCACCCTAAAACCCTCCTGATCGCCGACGACGAGCCAAACATCCGGCGCGTCCTTCAGGCCATTTTTGTGAAAGACGGTTATGACGTTCACGTCGCTGAAAACGGCGTCAAGGCAATGGAATGGGCGTCGGCTAACCCCGTCACCCTACTCATCACCGATCTGATTATGCCGGACATGAACGGCGTCGAGCTGATCCAGAAGGTCAAGCAGAAGCACCCGGACGCCGTCGCTATCGTCATCACGGCGTACGCGACCATCAAGACGTGCGTGGACGCCATGCGCTACGGGGCGTCGGACTACATCACCAAGCCGTTCGACATGGACGAGATCCGGGCCGTGGTCAAGCGGGCCGTCGCCCGCGCGGCCGAGTACCAGGCCGCCGCCGGGAGCACCTCTAAATCGAGTGGCAAAGCGCCTCCCTCCCTGCTCGCGAACGCCATCAGCCCTGTCATGCAGGAGATCATAACGACGGTTTCCCGCGCCGCCGCGTCCCGCGCCACCGTATTGATTCGGGGCGAGAGTGGGACCGGCAAAGAGCTGGTAGCCCGCGCTCTGCACGAGCAGTCCGACCGCACCTCCGGCCCCTTCGTCCCAATCTCCTGTGCAGCCCTCTCCGAGACCCTTCTAGAGAGTGAACTGTTTGGGCACGAGAAGAACGCCTTCACGGGCGCGGCGACAGAGAAGAAGGGGCGGTTTGAACTGGCCCACGGCGGGACACTGTTCTTGGACGAGATTGGGGACATTTCGGGCGCGGTGCAGGTGAAGCTCCTGCGCGTGTTGCAGCAGCGTGAATTTGAGCGCGTGGGCGGCACGAAAACGATTAAAGTAGACGTTCGCGTCGTCGCCGCGACGAACGGCGATTTAGAGCAACTGATAAAAGACGGCAAGTTCCGCGAGGACCTGTACTACAGGCTTCAGGTTATCCAGATCGTCATGCCGCCCTTGCGTCAGCGCACCGAGGACATCCCACTCTTGGTCTCCCAATTCCTGCATAAGTTCAACGCGGAGAACGAGGCCAAGATCGAATCCTTCTCAGCAGAGGCCATGATGCACGTCTTGTCTTATCCCTGGCCGGGCAACGTGCGCGAATTGGAGAACGTCGTCGAGCGGTGCGTGGTCATGGCAGACCCCAACGCCAAGACGGTTTCGGCCGATCTGCTGCCCTCGGTCATCCGGGACATACGGGCTTAGGAACCGGCTCCTAAACCGCCACCGTTTTGCTCACGCCTGTCTCCAACACTTCAGAGGGGTCGCGCCAGCCCATGCTCTGACCGTCTCGCATCATCAGGATCGCGTCCGCCCCGGTCAGCATCTCCGGGTCGTGGGTTACTACGACGACCGTCCCCTGCTCCCGGTAGGCCGATAGCAGGTCCACGACCAGATGGCCGTTGGCGTGGTCCAGGGATGCGGTCGGTTCGTCGGCGAAGATGACATCCGGGTCGTTCATCATCGCCCGCGCTACGCACACGCGCTGCTTCTCCCCGCCGGATAACTGCGACGGCAGTTTGTCTGCCATCCCCGCGATCCCTAGCTGCTCGAAGTACCCGAGCGCCTTCTTTCTGGCCGCCGCGTCCAGAATCGGCGCTCCCATCAGCACGTTCTCCATCGCCGTCTGCCAGACCAGAAGGTATGGCTGCTGGAAGACGAACCCAAAGCGCTGACGCCGCAGGTCAATCAGGTCCAAGTCGGAGTGTCCGCCGAAGCGATAGTCGCCGATGCGAACGTCGCCGGACGTGGGCCGCTTCAGTCCGCTCAGAATGTACAGAAGAGAGGACTTTCCCGACCCCGACGGCCCCATGATGCCGATAAAGCGGCGATTGGGGATCTGGATGCTGACATCGCGCAAGGCATATGTGCGCCGCGCACCGTCTTCGTAAACGAGGGAAATGCCCTCCGTGGATAGGATCGACTCGGTCAAACTCAGCGCCTTTCAATGATCGTCACAGGGTCCAGTTTCGCCAGGCGGATGGAGATCGTCAGCACCGCGAACAGAGTGATGCAAATAGGGATGGGCAACGTGTTCCAGTAGGAGAGCGGGTCACTCGGGTTAATCAGCATACCGCGCGGCTCAAACACGCTCCCACGCATCAGGCTCAGTATGCTCCAATTGACAATCACGCCTAAGATCCAGCCCAGCGAGGTCAATATGGCCGTTTCGGAGACCGCATGCCAAACGAGGGTGCTGCGCCGTATGCCGATAGCCGCCAGTACGGCGAACTCGCTGATGCGCTGGGTGAAGTAGATGTTGGACAGCATCCCGGCCATGAGCGCGACGACAAAGATCACCGTGCCATTGACCATGTGCATGATTAGGTACATGGATGACAGAGACGTGCGGAGCGTCTTCACGAGGTTGTTAAACGACAGCACCTGGACCTGGAACTTGTCGAGATGGTCATACAGAGTATCCCCCATCCGGCCCTGATTGGTCGGGTCGGTGGTCGTCACCAGCAGCGAGCGGGGCACGAGGGCGAGGCTCTCGTCGGTGAACTGCTTGGACGTGAATGCCATCCACGTCGACCCACGCAGGATGCCGACCAGCTTGATCTTGGCCGGAGCCGTGACCAGCGTTCCCGTGTCCAGAGGTGAGGCGATAATATCTCCGATTTTGA
>JAYTRQ010000651.1:0-3268 GCA_043746125.1 Armatimonadota bacterium
TTGACGACCCGGATGCCGGTCAGCGACTCGTTCAGGTGGATGTGGAACCGCGCCCACTTCTGGCCGACCCGGACGAACAACTGCGACACGGACTTCCAGAAGATGCCGCCGATGGCGACCACGATTGGGATGGGCGTCAGGATGCACAGGGTCAGCCGCCAGTTCACGGTCAGCAGGAAGCCTGCGATGCCAACCAGCAGGAGGCCGTTGATCAGAAAGTACGGCACACCTTCGGTCAGGAAGCCCCAGACCCGGTCCGTGTCCTGGGTGACGCGGCTCGTGATCGCGCCTACTTGCTTCTTGTCGAAGTATGACAGTTGCAGGAACTCAATGGCGCGGTAGAGCTGCGCTCGCAGGTCGGCGGCAATGCTGCCGCCCAGAAACGCGATGGTCCGACCGGTCCCGATCTGCACGGCGACGCCCGCGCAGAGAAGCCCGAGCCAGGCCCCCATCAGCGGCAGCAGCAGGCCCGGCTGGGCCGCGTGGCCGGGGGGCGGGACTAGGACCCGGTTAATCAAGGCCCGCTGGATCAGCGGCGGGGCCAGGTTCAGCGTCGTCGTCAGCAGCGACAGGATGGCAAGCACCGCCGCCTCCTTCTTGTAGGGCCGCAGGAAGTGGCCGATCCGCCACATGGTCTTGGAGCGGTTGACGCAGGCCGGGCAGACGCCGTCCTTTTCGGGCAGCAGGCGGTCGCAGTTGGCGCACCGCGTCCGCTCTGCCTTCTGGTTGATGGAGAACGTCTCGCCCTTGGCGAGTTGCTCGATACCCCGCGCGGCCTCGCTGAACCGGGCGGCGACGGTCTGGGAGTAGGTGATGACAGGGATGACATCGCCGTTTTTGCCGGTGATCTCCATGCGCCCGCCTCCGACCAGCGGCTCGTTGCGGGCCGTGGCGATCTCCGAAATAGGCATCTGGAAGCCCAGCGCCCCACCCGGCTCCCAGACCTGGACGTGTTCGCGGGTCACCACCATCTCGCGCTGCCCGAACCCGCCGTCCGACCCGAAGTCGGCCTGAAGGCGGATCAGTTCCTCGGGTTCATTCTGTTCCTGCGTCTCGCGCGGGGTTGCTAATTTAGATTCGAGTATCGCCATGTGTTCTCCTGAGTGCGTGGGAGTCCTCTCCCGTCTCGCTCAGGCTCGCCACCCAAGCACTGGCGCCCCGGAGGGTCCCTCGGAGGGAAGGGCTTCGGAAGGAGAAGTGGGACAGAAGCCGAGCCTTAGCGAGACGGGAGAGGACTCCGAGTCCTAAACACAAATAAGGCCCCGGACTCACCTTGCATTCTGGATCGTTTAGAATGCGCGGGAAGCCCGAAGCCTTGGGTCGAGAGCGGAAGATCAGTGCGGCTTTTTCAGGAGCGGCGCTTTCTCCGGGAAGGCAGCGGGCGGGTATGGTGCGTGTCGGACAATCCGATAAACGCAGGCACGGCGACCTGGGACGTGTCGGCGTCTAGGGCGTATTCGTTTTCCGTAATTACGTTCTTCCAGGTCATTGTCTCCGCGCTCCTTCCTAAATATTCGTAAAATCGTCTCCCGCAAACCGGGAATGGGGAGAGTATAGCCCCTACGCCGCTCCTTTGTCAACCCCCCGCGTGCGCGAAGACGGCAGGAAAACGCCTGCCCCTTGCCGAACTAATGCCCGATGACAGCAAGCCTTTCCCTCATCTAGTTCCTATTTAGTCTTTGTCCACAACGAGGTTCCATGAAGTTTCCCCTTTCCGTCCCCGGAATGGACGGCCATATCATCGAAGTCACGACTGCCTCCTTGGGGCGGCCCCCGCAGCTCCTGATTGACAGCCTTCCCGCCCCCACCGGTCCGCACAAGGGTGAGTGGCTGATCTACCGGCCTGACGGTACTCTGGCGACTGTGACCCTGACTGGCCAGCCATTCGACATCGTCCCCAAGGTGAGCGTCAACGGCCAGGACATTGCTCTGGCCCCACCGCTCCAGCCGCATGAATGGGTGCTGATCTGCCTCCCCCTTGTCCTGCTATTTCTGAGCCTGATTGGGGCGGTTTTCGGCGCGTTGGCGGCCATCATCAACGTGTTCCTGGTCCGGTCGAGCGCCCCCGACCATGTCCGGTCGCTGTCCGCCCTGGGCGTGGCGTTTCTGGCCTTTGCCATCGTCTTGCCCGCTACCCTGGTCATGCGCCGGGATGAGCCCGACTCGGCGGCCTCGCAGCCGCTCTTCCGGCCGCACCCGCACCACCACAAGCCCCACAAGAAGCCCGTCGCCCCGCCCGCTGACGTCCCGACTTCCTCCACACCCGACGCCGCACCTGCTGGCGCCACGCAGTAGACAGCATGATCCAGTTCGCTGCGGTCTTTCCCGATGAGCCAATTGTTGCTACACTGTCGCAGCAATTGAGCGGGCCTCACTTCAAAGGAATCATCCCCTTTGACGACCGCCTTCAGCGTGAGTTCTATGCCAAAAAGTGCCGTCTGGACTCTCTGAGCCTGCACAGCGGCTTCAGCGAGAAAGATTTGGAAAGCGCCCTCGTGCGCGAGATGGAGTGGATCCTCCTGGAGCTAGGCACGGGCTTCTCATTCGTCGCCCGCCAGAAGCGCATGACCGTGGACGACGAAGACTTCTCGCCGGACTTGTTGTTCTACCACCGCAAGATGCACCGCCCGGCCGCCATTGACCTCAATTTGGGCAAGTTGACCGCCTCCTACGTGGGCCAGATGAGGCCGTCCCTGCGCTGGCTGGACCGCGAGATGGGGCGGGTGGTCGCCGCGCCCGCGAACAGCTCGCACAGCGCGGCGTGTGAGGAAAAGAAAGAGGAAGGTTTATGAGATTCGGTGCGTGCGCCGCCCCGGAACAGGCGGACCTGTTGGCCCAGGCCGGCTATGACTACCTGGAAGCTTCCGTCGCCGGAGACCTGATCCCCGAAGAAGATGTGGCGGCCTGGAACGAGAAGCGGCAGCGACTCCTGGCCCTGCCGCTGCGGCCCGAGGCGTTCAACTCGTTCGTTCGTTCGGGCAAGATCGTCGGGCCGGAGGCGGACCCGGCCCGGCTGCGCCGGTATGTGGACGTGGCCTTGCTCCGAGCGGCAGAGGTTGGCGGCGAGGTCATTGTTTTTGGAAGTGGTGGGGCGCGGCAGATCCCGGATGGCTTCCCGCCGGCGCAGGCCGACGCGCAGATGCGGGAGTTTCTTGGCTTCTGCGCCGATGCCTCGGACCGCACCGGGGTCGTGGTCGTGATTGAGCCGCTGGCCCGGGCAGAGTGCAACTCCGTCAATCTGGTATCTGAGGGGGCAGCCTGGGCGCGG
>JAYTRQ010000652.1:0-3264 GCA_043746125.1 Armatimonadota bacterium
GAGCAGCCCTTCCAGCCTCTGCTCAGCGTCCGAGTACATGGAGCGGAACTTGAAGACGGGGAACTCCCGGCCGTGCCGGCCGACGCGCTTCTGGATGAAGAGGACCGGGCCGGGGCTGTCCAGGCGGATCAGGAGGGCGATCACGCCCAGAAACGGCAGCAGGAGCAGCAGAGCTATCCCGGAGACCAGCAGATCAAGGAGGTGGCGCAGGCCGGAATCCAGCGGCTTGGCATCGATGCCGGAGCGGGGAAACCGACCCACCTGTGCGGCAGCGTGGGGCGTGACGGGGACGCTCATGCCTGGTTTCCTCGGCTCGGTTGTTTTTCATGGATCGGTGACATTCTAATATTTCCTAGTTCTGGTCTTTCCTGGTATTCTTCTAGTGCAAGATTCATGCCAACCCGCACAACTCCGAAACTTTTTTTGATTTCAGAGACTTTGTTCGCTGTAGCCCAGGAGGGCATTACTTCGCACCATCGGTGGCGAGTACCGCGTCTTCGGTCTGCACCCGCCGCGCCAGCGGCTTGACGATCTGCCAGAGGTTCTGGCGGGCGAACAGGCGACGGAACGTGTCATCAGAGGGGATACCGTTCGCCAGCCCAAGCCGATCTCGGAGCCAGTCGTGCTTGGCTTTGCCGAACTCCTCCCGGTCCTCCTAGTCTTCGGCCCCGCAGAGGCTGGCGAAGGCGGAGGGGCGGGGTGCAGGGGGGTCCGGCGGAGAAGAGCCAGGCGGAGAAGAGCGTCGTCACTCTGGCGCAGCGATTCCTGTCGTTGCCCACTCGGGATCAGGGGACGCTGTCCCGTGTGGCCGAAGCCCTTCAGGCCGGGCCGGCGCAGGGCTGAGCGGCAAGGAGTGGACTGTGCAAGATTGGACTGTGCAAGATTGGATGGCGAAAGTTGAGGCGTCAGCCCGCGACGGGGTCTCGGGGACACCCGAACGCAGCTTCCCGGAGGAGATCTCTAAGGCATGGCTTTATGGGTACGGGAATGCGGCTTTCCCCCCGAAATATGGAGGCTGAATTATGCAACAACACCCTTTTGGATTATCAATTGGCCTTTTCTGTCGCTGTTGACAGAAAGGGCCGTTTTTTTGCGCGTGATGAAGGGGGAGGCGCAGATGGCGCTGCCGACGTTCATCGACCCGTTTCCCAAATTGAACTGATCGTACTCTTGACTCATTCTAGATAAGAGGCTATAATATAGACTATGGCGACCGAAAGGCACACACTCCACCAAGATATTCGTCAGGCAGGCCTGCGCGTCACCGCCCCCCGGCTTGCCGTCCTCACCGCCGTTCTGGGCGAAGGGCAGCATCGGGACGTGGAAGCCATCGCGGAGGCCGCCCGCATGCAGCTGGGCACGCTCTCCACCCAGGCGGTGTATGAC
Source organism: Armatimonadota bacterium (assembly GCA_043746125.1). Taxonomy (GTDB): domain Bacteria; phylum Armatimonadota; class Armatimonadia; order Armatimonadales; family Capsulimonadaceae; genus JANXMY01. The sequence continues at coordinate 1,387 of JAYTRQ010000652.1, forward strand.
AACCTGCGTGTCCTGGAGGGGGCGGGACTTGTCCGACGAATCCAGCCTTCAGGTCACTCGGGCCGCTACGAGGCGCGGGTCGGCGACAACCACCACCACATCGTCTGCCGCCACTGCGGAGTGACCGTGGACGTGGACTGCGCCGTCGGCGCGGCACCCTGCCTGGAGCCTTCCGCCAAACATGGCTTTGTCATCGAAGAGGCGGAGGTCATCTTTTGGGGCCTCTGTCCCCAGTGCCGACAAGAGAATCAAGCTAAACATCTAGAGGAGCAACTCGCATGAGCAACACAATTGTGGAAACTGACGCGCCCGGTATCATCTCAGCACTCGATCACGACTCAGGGCTTAATCACGACTCAGGGCTTAATCACGACTCAGCAAACACTTACGGAGCAGCCGATACTCACGAGGCAGGTAAGTGTCCGTTCACGAGTGGAGTTCTGAAGCAGGCAGCCGGTGGCGGAAACAGGAACCGCGACTGGTGGCCTAATCAGTTGAAGCTGAGCGTCCTCCGGCAGCATTCCTGCCTTTCGGACCCGATGGGCGAGTCGTTCAACTACGCGGAAGAGTTTAAGTCTCTCGATCTTCAGGCCGTGAAGGAAGATATCTTCCATCTGATGACCGACTCCCAGGACTGGTGGCCGGCCGACTACGGTCACTACGGGCCGCTCTTCGTCCGAATGGCGTGGCACAGCGCGGGCACCTATCGCGTCGCCGACGGGCGGGGCGGCGCAGGGTTCGGCACGCAGCGGTTTACGCCGCTCAATAGCTGGCCGGACAACGCGAATCTGGACAAGGCGCGTATGCTGCTCTGGCCCATCAAGAAGAAGTATGGCCAGAAGCTCTCCTGGGCGGACCTGATGATCCTCACCGGCAACTGCGCTTTGGAGTCGATGGGCTTTAAAACCTTCGGGTTTGGCGGCGGGCGCGAGGACGTTTGGGAGCCGGCGGAAGACATCTACTGGGGTCCTGAGAAAGTGTGGCTAGGGGACGAGCGTTACACGGCCGACCGTGAACTGGAGAACCCGCTGGCCGCCGTTCAGATGGGCCTGATCTACGTGAACCCGGAAGGCCCGAACGGCAGACCGGACCCACTCGCGTCTGCCCGTGACATCCGCGAGACCTTTGGCCGCATGGCGATGAATGACGCAGAAACGGTCGCGCTGATCGCCGGCGGACACACCTTCGGCAAGACGCATGGTGCCGCCGATCCAAACGAATACGTCGGCGCGGAACCTACGATGGCGGGCATTGAGGAGCAAGGTCTCGGCTGGAAGAATACTTTCGGCAGCGGGAACGGGGTCTACACGATCACGAGCGGTCTTGAGGGCGCTTGGACGACGACACCGGCACAGTGGGGCCACGACTACTTCGACAACCTCTTCGGATTCGAATGGGAACTGACGAAAAGCCCCGCCGGTGCGTACCAGTGGAAGCCAAAGGACGGCGGGGGCGCCGGGACCGTGCCGGACGCGCACGACCCGGCAGTGCGTCACGCGCCATTCATGCTCACGACCGACCTCGCCCTGCGCGTGGACCCGGCCTACGAGAAGGTCTCGCGGCGCTTTCACGAGCACCCGGACGAGTTCGCGGACGCCTTCGCCCGCGCCTGGTTCAAGCTGACGCACCGCGATATGGGTCCCGTGGCCCGTTATCTCGGCCCCGAAGTCCCTGCGGAAGTGCTGATCTGGCAGGACCCGATCCCGGCCGTCACGCATCCGCTGATTGACGAACAGAACGTCACGGCACTCAAAAGCAAGATCCTCGCTTCCGGCCTATCGGCATCCGACCTCGTCTCGACCGCCTGGGCCTCCGCCTCGACGTTCCGCGGCTCTGACAAGCGGGGCGGCGCGAACGGCGCACGCCTCCGCCTCGCCC
>JAYTRQ010000653.1:0-3256 GCA_043746125.1 Armatimonadota bacterium
GGGAGTTGGACTAGCTACTTACGACCAGTGCAAGGCTAGTGCCGTCTTGTTCGGCGCGGCGGGGCGTAGCTCCTGCCGCTCTATGAGGTTTCGATGATCTCGACGTTGGCGCGGGGAACAGTCACGACGCTGCCGTCTGCCAGGGTGGCTTCCAAGACGCGAACGGACGCCCCGGAACCGACGACGGTGAGCTGTGGGGGCAGGGCGGCGACGTGGGCCAGGAGGCCGAAGTACGGTTCCCGAATCAAGCGGATCGGGGTGCCAATAGCAAGGCTGCCCTCGTCCCCAGCCGTTTGGGCAGGGGCGGAGTCAGGCCGGGAGGCGAGAGGAACGATGACTTCGGGGCGGATAACGCCAGCTCGGATCTGGGTCGCACCGTTGATTGAGGCCGACCGGCCTTCCAGCGACTTGAGCAGGTCGAACGTCCGGCGGGCCATCGCGATCGTGCCGAAACCTTCCGTAATTACCAGGGTGAGATTGATATTCTCGTGGCCCGTGATCGCGACTCCGATGTCATAGCCCAAGAATGCGATCAGATCTTTATCGATGATGCCGCCGACGACGATGCCTTTGACGCCGACGTCGGATGCCTTCCGCAAGGCCGCGCCGGAGACGTTCGCCCCCCCGACGATGATCTTGCCGGCCAAGGCGGGCGTGACGTCGGCTTCGGTCAGGTCGCTCTCGGGCGAGGCAGAGACCACTTGGATTTCCCCTACCCGCTCGCCGCCGATGCCGAAAATGCCCTGGATCAACGCCCCCTGGGTCTCAACGATGACACCTTCACAGAGCATGACCTCGGCCACCGTCCCGGAGAGATAGGCGGTAAGGTCCACCGGCAGAGGCGCCTGCCGGATACCGACGTTCCCGGAAACGCCGGAGATCGTCTCCACGGTGCCAGCGATGGGGGATTTGGCCTCAGACTTGAACATCCCGAAGAAGGCCTTGGTGACGGCCAGGACCTGACCCTTTTCCACCACATCGCCTTCTTTGACCAGCAGCGTGGCGGGCATCTCGTCAGGGTCAATGCCCAACTGGGCTGAGACTTTGGCGGACTGCATCAAGCCGGGCAGGGAGGCACGGGCGACCACTGTTTCGGGCGTGACGGCCTGGCCTGCGCCAACAAGCACTTCGCCCTTGAGCGGCAGGCGGCGCGTGCGACGGATGAGAGTGTAGGGGCTGACTTTAAGGCCAGGCGTGTAAGCGGTTCCCAATCGGTTTCCTTCCTGCGTTTCTACAACGGCGGACGGCTCAATGTGCGCCGTGCCCCTCCCGCAGGCGGAACTTCTCGATTACCTGATGGGCCGTGGCGACGTCCTGCCAGCCCAGCACAGTCGTCTCTTTGTCTTCCAGATCTTTGTAGATATCGAAGAAGTGGACGATCTCTTTAAGAATGTGCGAGGGCAGGTCGGACAGGTGCTCGATACCCTCGAAGCGCGGGTCGGCGGCGGCCACGGAGAGTATTTTCTCGTCCGGCCCTTTCTCGTCGCGCATCATCAGAACACCCAGAGGCCGGGCGGCGATGAGGCAGCCGGGGAAGGTCGGCTGGGTCGTGATCACCAGGATGTCCAGGGGGTCACCGTCTTCGGCCAGCGTGTCGCAGATCCAGCCGTAGTCGAAGGGATAATAGAGAGGCGAGTACAGGGTCCGGTCCAGCTTGAAGACGCCCAACTCGTGGTCGTACTCGTACTTGTTGGACGACCCCTGCGGGATCTCAACGATCATGTTGACGATAACCGGCGCCAGGTCCCCGAGCGGCACTTCCAGATAAGACATGACGGCTTTTTAGACAAGCCGCATCTTGATTCCTTCTTTTTCGCCGTTCCAGAACAGCACCATCCCGTTTTCGTTGGTTCGGATCCTATCCCTGTCCCGTTCGGATCCTATCCCTGTCCCGTTCACGTTCGTTCCGGGTCTGTCCCTTCCCTCGGAGGGAAGGGCTTTGGAGAGGAGGGAAGGGACTAAGATAGCGCGACGAAGGCTTTTGCCTCTGGACAAGCAGCCTCGGCTCTGGACACTTCCGAAGCCCTTCCCTCCGAGGGAAGGGACAGACCCGGAACGAACGTGAACGGGACAGGGATAGGATCCGAACGGGACAGGGATAGGATCCGAACGGGAGAGGATCTGCCCTCAGCCTCCCGGCTGGGCTTGTGGATTCGTCGTATTAGATTGGCTGTGGCCGTTCAGGCTAATCACGATCTTGCCGGGCGCGGAACTGCCCCCGATCGTGATGTGGTACTTTTCTTGCAGAATAGGTGTCTCACCCGGCGCACCCTCGTCTGGGGGGGCGTACTGCCAGGAGACGTGAACAGGATCAGGGCTATCGTCCAGATCGTTGTGCAGGAGCTTCCCATCTAGGCTGCCGTCCTGGACCATCGTCATGAGAGAGGCCGGGTACTTGCCGTTTTGCTGGTGGTAAAGGACGACAGCCTGCTGGATTCTCACGCCGTCCATGCCCGCCTTGCCCGCCGTGATTCCGATTCCGAGGATGCTGTTCTTGGACGGATGATCAATCTGGCTTTTGACGCTACGGACGAGGATGACGCCTCCAATCAAGATCAGGACGAAGAGGGCGGCACAGCCGATGCCCAGGGCCTTCCACGGGCCGCCGCTCTTGGTTGGGGGCGGCGCAGCACCGTAATACCCGCCGGGGGGCGGCGGGCCGCCATAGTAGCCACCTAGGGGGGTCTGTCCGGGGGGGATGCTCATGGATGAAATCCTTTCGTCTACGCTCCATTATATCACGGCGCGGCAACACAAGCAAGCAGTTTTACGGTTTTCGCACGAAACACGCATCTTCCCCAGCCAGGTTGGCACGGATAATGCAAGATGGTTCTAGATTTCCCCACACATTTTGCTCCTCCAGTTCCTCCCCCGTCCCGCCGATAATTGAGACCAGAAATCGCGCGCTCGGCCCTCAAGCGGGGGCGGCCGGATGCAGCGGGAGGAACCAGATGCTCGCACTCTCACAGGTCTTCGGCAGGGAAAAAGTGGTCGGCGTGGACATCGGCAGCCGCTTCATCAAGGTGGTGCAGGCGGAGGCGGGCCGCAACCCCGGCTCGTGGCAGATCTCCAAGGCGGCCGTCGGCCCGACACCACAGGACGCCGTGCGGGACGGCATTGTCATTGACCAGGCCGGAGTCGCGGCGGCTCTGCGCGGACTGCTTCAGGGGGCGGGCATTGATGCCAACGTTGCCGTGGCGGCCATCAGCGGGGCCAGCGTCATCGTCCGGCATGTCAAGCTCCCCAGGATGGCCGA
>JAYTRQ010000654.1:0-3255 GCA_043746125.1 Armatimonadota bacterium
ATGCCGACCACGACGCCCTTGCCGGTCATCCCCTGATGATCAAAGGTGAGTGGCAGGGCCTCTGCGCCGCGCGTCAGCCCCCCAAGCGCGATCCGAGCCGCGCCCGCATGGGGCGCAGGTGGGAAGGCGGCGGCCTTGGTGGGCGCGATGGAGACTACCGAGTCACTCGCCTCCAGCGCGGCCAGCGCACGAAGGGGGGCGCTGGCGTAGACCGTGTTACCCACCCGGAAGTAGGCCGTCGCACCGGCGTCCCGCAGCGCCTTCGCGTCCGCGCCCGGCTTCAGCGTGATCGCCAGCCCGACGGACGGGTCCCGGTCCCGCCCCCCGATTCCGTACCGGCTGCCGAGTTGGGCCGGCGAATAGCGCGGCCCGGCCGCCGCCCCGCGCCCGGTATGGAACTGGCTGTAGAGATGCACCAGATCCGGCGACAGCTTGGACGTCGCCACCATCCCTCGCCCGCCCTTCGACGTCGCCGCTATCCCCCGCTTCTTGTGTGCAATACCCTGCGACACGTCGGGGTAGGGGACGGCCACTTTGGGCGGCGTCACGGCCCGCTCTGCTCCCGCGTGGACGCTCAGCGGCGCGAACAGGCTGCCTAGCGCGAATCCGGTCGAGAGTGTGAGCATCGCCGCTCTGTGAACTGTGTCTTGCATTCTGTCTCCTTCTAGATAATGAACCTACAAAGCCGGGGCGACGGCCCCCACCGGAACGAACACGAAATTGCCGTCAGGATACCGGTTGTCAAAGTTCTTATACTCCGGCTCGGTCGGCGTCCCCAACGTTTCAAAAACGTGGCGTGCCGTGATGAATATGTTCTGCTGTCTGGCCTGGTCCAGCGCGTACAGCAGTCTCTCCATGAACGGCGAGTGACCGCCGGGAGCGCCGTCGGGGACCGGCACGTCCTGGCCGGAACTGAGAAAGACGCGCGAGTTGTTTTTCATGAGCCGCACCGCCTGCCGCAGCGCGTCCGGCGAGGGGCCGGCCATCTCCGGCATCAGCGTGAAGCCAGCCCAGTGCAGACGCGGTTGTAGGAGCGTCACGGGCCATCGCTGCACCGAGCTGTTGGCGAAGTTGCCGCCGTAGCAGACATCCAGCGCAAGCAGGATGTGCGGGCAGGGAAACGTGGTCAGGGCGTTTTTGAGAGACGCATACTGGATGTAGCTTTGGTAGAAATCGTCCTGCTTCTTGGAGTCGCGGGCAACAATGTAACCGTCTCCGTTGCCTTTCGTGCCGTGTCCGGCGAAAAAGATAAACAACTGGTCGTTCGGGCCATAATTGCGCTTACGGTATTGAGACAGTCTCGTCAGAATACTGACCTGAGTCGGGTTCTGGACGACCTCCACTTGGAACCCATACTGTGCGCGTAACTCATCCCCAAGCGACACAGCATCGTGAATGGGATTCGAGAGGGCTTTGAATTCATCGTAGTGGTCCGTGGCGAAGATCAAAGCGTAGTTTTTGCCAGGCTGTGAAGACTTCTCTTCGGTGGGGGAGGATGGCGCTTCTACAGGAGCCGTTTGACGGAGCGGCGCTTCTGCCGGAGGGACGGAAGCGATATTGGGGAGCGGCGCAATGGCGAAGTCGTCGCCCCAAGAATAGCTGCGAAATAGTTGTAGCCCATCGCTAAATTTGATGATGGAAACCGGCAAATACGCGGACATCTCGCGGGCTGTGATTCCTTTGAAGCGACTGCTCAATATTGCCTGTCCAGCCAACCCTTGCAGCAAGGAATAAGTTAGACAGCCATGTTTAAGCTCCGAAGACTCCATTCCGGCACCCTCGGTTGTCAGCAGAGCTACGTTCTTCTGCGTGAATTCTTGCTCTGCTGTGGATTGAACGGCCTGTTCTACAAAGGCATCCAGTTCATTACGAGCGTCGCCAGCATCCAGCACAATCAATTGCTTTCTTACTTGTATTTTTGCGCAGTCGGCTTTCAGAAGTGAAGCAGAAATTGCATACTTCTTCACTAATTGTTGCATAAGGCCTGGATCCGGTCCATTGCAGTGACCAGTAAGCAGATAATATTCACTTTCTGTACTTCTCGACCTTTCTGCAACAGTACCTATACCCGCAAAATAGAAAATGAATAGGTCATCGGCGGTTGCATACGCGGCGACGTGAGCAAATGCTTTTTGTAGAGAGGCATTGGTGAAATTGTCATCTAACAAAAGCTGAACGTCGGTTGGAACTCCGGCGGATTTCCAGCCTGTCTGAATAGCATCGGCGAAGCCTTGGGCATCTGCTACCCCAAACGCTAAATTTGGGAATAGATCAGGATGTGAGTGATAATTGTTGACCCCAACAGCAATGACGTAAACTGCTTTCGGATAGCTGTCTGGTTGCTGGACGATTCTAATCCCCGCACGGCAGGCAGGGGCCGCAAACAGCAAGAATAGACCCATTAGAGCAGGGATCAACGAGAGGGGGCACTTAAATTTCATGGGGTCTCTCCTTGAGTGGGGCGGGCGGCAAGGATGAACTTCAGCCGCCCGCTTTGTATGGCAACCGGAACGCTCAGTGAGCAGCCGGGGAGTCTTGGACCTGGAACGGATAGGTCGCTGCCGTCCAGCTTCCCGGATCTACCGGGTCGGCGTCGTTTGTGCCGCGCGTGCCCTCATCCACCGCTGGGCCGAACAAATCACTGAAGGGGCCACTCGGGCCGCGATCCGTGCCGCGTGCGAGGAGCGCCTTGAAGCTGACGTACTGGTCGGTCGCTAAGGCCTTGTAGATCTCGTGCGGGTCGGCGGACGTCGCGTGGAACAGGGCCGGCTGGGCATTGTCTGAGCCACGCCAGAGCTTGACCCACTGGCGGGGGGCGGTCGGCATGATGATGTTAGCCTGGGTGGTATCCTTGGGGGCGGGCCAGGGTTGCGAGATTTCGCCATCGCTCCCGATGTCCAGCACGGTCAGAAAGAGCTGTTTTGGGCTGGTGTTCTGCACTTCAATCGTGAAGTAGTCGCCGACGCGCAGGGTGGAGGCCGCCGACAGCGGTTTGTCGTGGTCGAAAACCGTGTGGCTGGTGCCATCCTTCTTGGATTCGGCCGGGACCAGGCGCAGGGCGACGTGGTACTCCGAGTTCAAGCCGGGCTGGTTCAGGCCCAGGCCGACGGCGTAGCGGTAGCGGGCTTCAGTCTTCAGGGCCTTGTAGACCTGCGTCGGCGCGTCGTCACCGAGGCTGATCGGTTTGATCGTGTCCCCGGTGTCGCCCCGGACCAGGTCCACCTCACTCGTGCCGCGAGCTTTCCCCGCCGGCGC
>JAYTRQ010000655.1:0-3251 GCA_043746125.1 Armatimonadota bacterium
GGAACCGACAGAGTGGCCGAAGCTCCCTCTTTGACCATGACAATGTGACTGCCATTCTGACGAGAAATCTCCCAGCCAAAACTTCCGAAAATCTTGACGACTTCACTGGCGTTGAGCGAAGGAGTGACAGGCATCAGGCCGCAATCTCCACCTGACGAGTCTCCATCGTCAGAGGTAGGCCGCGTTCCGCACGTACCTCTAAACACAGGCGAATGGCATCCTCAATGTTTACCATCGCTTCATCGCGTGTTTGCCCCTGGCTGACACAGCCGGGAATAGCGGGACATTCTATCACCCAGACGCCGTCTTCATCCCGGTCCAGCGTGACATTAAACTTCAGGCTCATAATCTACCTCCGTTATTATGATAGCAGATGTGGTCGCAGAAAAAGGAGAATTCACCAACGCCGACAGGTCAACCTTCGGTCCTGCGGTCTAACTTGATACTATGTCGCGCGAGCGCGGTATGACACGCCATAACATCACCTTCCACCTGCCGCCCCCCGTCTTTCCCTGGAAATAGAAAGGGCAGGCCCAGCGGCCTGCCCTGATGGGATCGCAAACGGATAACGCTGGAGAGGCCCCCGGGACCTCCCTCCCGTTACGCGGGCACTTCTTCCTTCGGCTCACGGGCTGCCTCTGCCCCCGCCGCAGTGGAGGCTCGACCGTTTCCACCAGACCCAGCACCCGCTTCATCCGCGCCACCCATAAACACAGCCCACCTTACGCTACGGCAGTCGGAGTTGGCGTCAGGTGCAGCGCATTGTTGGGCCGCAACTGGTCAGGCTAACGGTTGTAAGTCCGTCGGGAACTGGCTCCATTTGTCCCACTGCGCCTCACCTGGATTTTCTACCTCTTCGTCGCTTGCGTGTTGCTGATGCCAAGCGCGGTTCAAATGTGCGTAGATGTGTGCTAGACCCAAGCGGAACTCGACTTCGCCAAACTCTGGATCATTTTGCATTTCCTGAAGCAACTGCCCCAAATGTTCTTGTGCGTCGCTGAGATTGTAACCAATCATAGCGCGAGTAATAGAGCCAGTATCTTCGTACATCTTTTCCCGTGGGACAGCAAAACAAGTCCCCTTTTGCGGCCCAACGGCATAGCTCATCCGCGACACCCGCACTGCACAGCCTTCCGATGACGCTGAGGACAAGGCGCAGGTGGCGTCGGGTGCAGCGCATTGTTAGATCGTCCGGCTGTCGTGCCTTGTGCCAATAGTACCTCTATCACGCGCAAGGTTTGTTCCCGTGCATTGCACCGCAAAGGTGCAATCCTCCACGTTAATGCCCGTGCTTTGCATAGCCCGCTCTACCATAGAAGCCAGATGCGGCTCAATCTGGCGTATTTCCGACTCAGGCAGAGTATTACCCTGCCCATTCCGGTCTGGCTCAACAAGTGAATAATGCACAACTACTTTGCCAACATCAAGTAAGTGCAAAACTTGGACAGTTACCGGCGTAATCGCCCATCTTTCTCCCTCCAACCGCCTTGCGCGACTCAATGGCTTCTCATACTGGAAAGCGATTGTGTACAGACGCATCTTTTCCTGTGGTTTTATGTCTGGGGAAAGCTCACGGCTACTCACTCGCGCCCAAAAGAGCCAACTCTCGACCGTTACTGCTCCTCCCCACAGGTTAATCATCAAATGCCTCCATTACATTGTCTGTTACGCAGTGGACACTATCGAGCCCACGTCCGGCGGTCTAACTTGTTACTATGCCGCCCGTCTGCGGCATAACACGCCATAACGGCGGCTTTCGCCGTACCGACACGCCAACAATCGCGGCTTGATGCTGTTAACGCCAGCCAAAAAATCCGCCTCGCGGCATAACACGCCCACCTAAGCTGCCTTTACGACTTCTATGCGGCATAATCACGCACTGCCTGAGTCCATCACCGCGCGAACCGGCGATGGAACCGCGCCTGCCACCGGCCCGCTTGGCGGCTTGGCCACATTATACCAAACGTACCACGCAAACACAAGGAAGACCGTCGTTCCACGGAGGAACACCGGTGGACAGCCCGAACAACGGCGCGACTTGACCGACCTAAATAATGGCTTCTACCTGCCGCCGACCGTCTCTCCCTGGAGGTAGACCGGTAGCGCCTACTCTTCCAACAGCATAGGAGCAGCGGGCCACCCCTCGTGCCCGCTCCGGGCCACCAAGTCAGCCACGCCGCGCGGACGCACGTCCAGTGCGGCCAGGCCCGAGATCAGACGCCAGACGGCGGCGTACGTCCCGTTCTCCGCCGGCTCCTGCCCCAGTATCTCCGCCCCTTCCCCCGTGCCGAACTCGCCGCCCTGGACGTCCGCCAGGAAGTAGAACTGCTCCCGCCGGTCCGGGTCCGTGCCCCCGAACGTCACCTGGGCAACCAGCGGCCCGACCGTGACGTCAAGCCCCAACTCCTCCCGCACCTCGCGCATGACCGCCTCTTCCAGTGTCTCGCCCTCCTCCATCTTGCCGCCTGGAAAGAGGAAATAGTGCAGGCCCACACGGTGACGCTCAATGAGCGCGACCTGACCGAAGTGTATGATGATGGCGGCGGCGCGAGGCATGGCTAGCGGTTCACGTGCGTGACCGGCACCAGCACCTGGGCGCTGCGGCTGGGCAGGTAGATCAAGACGCTTTGATTTCGGCCGTACATCGGCACGGCTTGGCCGGGGTAGACGGCACCCGCCGCGCCCCGCCCGTGGCCGCCGAACTGGGCGTCGTCCGTGTTCAGGACGACGCGGTAGTCGGCGGCGTCCGGCACGGGGATACGCAGGTCCGTGTAGGACTCGGTCGGGTGGAAGTTGAAGGCGAACACCAGCGCCCCGCGCCGGTAGACGAGCTGCCGGGTGTCTTCGTGCAGCGCAAGCTGCTCAATCAAAGGGTCCAGCAGGAGGCCGTACTCGGCGTCCAGCGCTTGCAGTGCCCGATCAAAGGCGTTCAAGTCGGCGTAGCGTAGGGCCGGATTATCGGCCAAAGACCACTGGCGGCGGGCGTAGTGGTAGGAAAAGCCGTTGCCCCCGCGTGGGAAGTCCACCCACTCCGGGTGCCCGAACTCGTTGCCGATGAAGTTCAGATACGCCTCGCCGGCCAGGCTGAACGTCAGCAGGCGGATCAGCTTCAGCAGAGCGACGCCGCGTTCCACGATTAGGTTACTTGCGTCTCGGCCCATGCTCCCGTACATCTCCGCGCCCATCAGGCGGAACGCCAGCGTCTGGTCGCCGACGAGGGACTGGTCGTGGCTCTCCACGTAGCCGACGTG
>JAYTRQ010000656.1:0-3246 GCA_043746125.1 Armatimonadota bacterium
TTCGGCATCCTCTTTGTGGCCGCCGTCAATAAGCACCCGCTTCGGAACCGACTTGTCAGAGTACCATCGCGTTACTAAGATGCAGTCGGCGTCCTTGACAGAAAGCATATCTATTTCCAGGCCGTCATAAACCATTTGTTCTTTTCCACAGTGCCACCCGTGTGCTGGTGATACTGACGCTCCTATGATAGTGTCTATGCGCGGATTAGTTCAAGTCCGGCACCGACGCCACAATTCCTTAATCCGTGATCTCTTCCAAACACCAGCCGAATTGCTCGTCCTCGGCGACGATCAGCATCAGCGGCGGCAAACCGTTTGGTCGCATTATCTGGGCCAGCCAGTCAAAAACGTTCCGGTCGTCCCCGCTGGGTCTGGAACCGTATCCATCCGGGTGCGAATGCCACTCGCCGACATAACCCAGCATACCTGCTGTCACGGTCGCGATCCAGTCCACCTGCTCCCGCAGGCCCTGGCACCCACGGATGTAGACAGTCGGCCATTCCTGGCTGTCCGGCGGCGAAGGCACGGTATCCACGACATACACGATCTTGCGCTGCGTGTCATAGGAACCGATGAGAACCCCGCCCGTCTCTTTCGGCAGTTTCGCGCCGCGCAGCCCGACGATCTTATCCCGCAGAGACTTATCCGTGCAGAGCGTCCACCCGTTCAGTTGATGCTCCGTCACGGGTGAGGGTTCCACGGCTATTTCCTGAACCGCGAAGTTATCCGAGGACGTTTGCCACAGGCGAATGGTCGCGGCGGCATCCACAGCAACTTTGTGTAGCGCCCGACTGCCATTGGCCGCGTGGAGCGCAACTAGGTCCTGGGGGATGGCGCTACTGAAATCGCGGCAGGAGAAACCGTACCGGATGCGGCCATCGGGTCGGCGCATGTGGTCCGACAGAGAAGCGTCACTGATGAGCCGCCGGTAATACTGCATCTCCAAATGGTCAAGCGGAATCTGGCGTTGCGCGTCCTCGGCCAGCAGAACGCCGTCTGACCCGGAAGGGCTGAGGAAAAGGGATACGCGGCGGGCGGTCGCGCCGAGATCACGGGCCAGATGACGCGCCACCGCGACTGAGGCAGAGCAGTCCAAGATCAGAGACGCCTCGTTGAAGCTCTGGCTGACCTGATCGGCGGCTTTGCCCGGTTCCAGCACGTCGGCCAGGACGGGCGTGGCGATCGGATCGCCGTAGACGGTTTCATTCGCCAGTTCTGCCAAGCCGTGTACCTTCGGGTAGCCGACGTGAACCCCGAAGAGGGCGTGTTTCCCCAGGTTGTGTGGCCGCAGGTAGTCCTTGTCAATTAGGCTCCATTCGCCGTAGCCGGCCCGCATGAGGTTGGTGTAGACCTGCGAGCCGAGCGCACCGACGCCGACCAGAGCCATCTTCCGTCCCTCCCGCTGCGCCTGGCCGTTGGACTGGGCGGCCCCCTGGCGCGAGAATGTGAAGGTCGGGTTGAGTAGCACGACGCCGACATCCGCGCCCTGCTTATCGTCATCCGGGGTAAGCAGCAGACCCATCCGCCCATCTGACACCTCCCACAACCCGATACGCCGGCCCACCTCACGGGCGGAGCAGAACACGGGCTTCTTCCCATCTGCTGTTTCCTCTGCCTCCTTTTTGGTGAGCATGAAGGCCCAAATGTCGGTCGCCTCCGGCCCAGCCCCCTCGTGCCTAATCTTGGGAAGAAAAGCGATCAGAATCAGGTTGGTGTCAAGCACCTGTGGATTGTTCTGCCAGGAGCGCAGGCGCTCGCGCAGCGCGGCCCGCAGATCAACGCCGGCCTCGGCCATGAAGACACCTAGCTGCTCAAGATCGGTCGGCGGGCGGTGGATCAAGCCGTGCTGCTGCGGTTGCCCCTGGACGCCCGCTGCCACGAATGCCTGAGCGTTTTGTGTCTGTGGATGGGACGCAGAGGGATTGGCAATCAGTAACATCCGGTCGTCGCCGGAGTTTATGCCATACACGGCGAGGCGGTCCGGGAGCGCGAGGTTTTCGCAGGAGAACAAGTCCGGCGGGAACACGATAGGACAGAACGCCCCCAGCAGAAGCGGCTCCAACGGCTGATCGCTCGCGTGAAGCATTTCCTGTGCAGTTTTGGCGAACCACTCACGGATGCGCCCGATGAACCCCGCCGCCGTCCATTGCAGCCTTATCTCACTATAAGGGGCGTCGTAGAGGCACAGACTGCGCGGAAACTCTTCCAGCCGGACGTTCAGGTGCCCCACGCGCGGGAAGTCGGCCCGCAAAGCCAGGACCTCCGGCATCCCCGTGTCGTGCTGGTAGAAGACGACGGCCACCCGCTCACGTCGGTGAATGTCTTGCGCTCTGCGCTGACTCAGTTCGACCTCCACATCGAAGACGATGACCTCGGCCCCGGCGTCCCGTTCGGCGAACCACCCGATGCGCCGGCACTCGACTAGCCATACGAACGGCAGTACGCCGCCGCTGAGTGCGCGGGTCATCTCCTGCGCTTTGGCGAGTTGCAGATCGTCGGGGGCGACGACGCCCCCCGGCGCATCCAGGTAGGTGTCCAGTATTATCATCTGCCCCCTGCCCTCGGAGCCTGGCCGCCCGTGATGATCGCCACGCCGCTGTACGACTCTTTGACGACCTTCGCCCCGTTCCCGTCAATGACGATGACCAGCGGCTCTGGCCGCGCCTCCTTCGGGTGCTCCATCGTCACGACGTACTCTCCGCCCTTGTCCTGGGCGATGCCCTTATAGTAATTGGCCGCTTGCCGGTGCGGGGGCTGGTCCGTGTCGGCAGTGGGGATGACCCAGCTTGTCGAGACCAAGATGCCACCAGCATTGCCCTTATCTTCATACAGCCACTTGATGTTCTCGACAAGCTTCGTCTTATTCTTGCCCTTCTCCGGGCCGAGGGACTTGTAGCTGGTATGATGGGGCACGTTGACGACATCCCATTCCAGCCGGGCATCACGCTTGTGGAACCGCGTCACGTCCACGATGGCCGTCAGGATTTCGTGCGTCACGTCGGCGGTCAGGAGCAGCTTCGTATACTGGCCGCTCGCGAGGAATGTGGCCTGCAAGAAGAGTGAGTCATCATTACGGTCTACGGGGCCGCCGCCATTGAGCCGGGTGGCAAAAGGCGAATGCACGAAAAACTCGACCTCGTGTTCCGTCAGGCTGAACTCCGGGATCGTCTGGCCGGCGTCCGTGATGAGATGCTGGCGGCCTTCCATGGCGATCCCGTGCTTCTTCATCCAATCCTTGAGTTTGTT
>JAYTRQ010000657.1:0-10046 GCA_043746125.1 Armatimonadota bacterium
CAGGAGACCCCCCCTGCCCCCAAGACTGGGGGAGCTCAGGGTAGGATGGGAGGAGGAAGCCGGGCACAGGGAAGAAGGCGCGGCAAGCAGCGCCCCTACGGGGTGCGGCGGAGGGCGAAGTCGGCGAGGGACAGGCGCGTCCGACGGGTGCGGGCACTGGTGACGTAGGCAGAGAGACAGCCGCAGAGGGTCATAAAGCCGAAGCCGGCAAGGAAGTTCGGAGGAAAGTCCTGGCGGAGCAATAGAGAGGCCCCCGCAATAATCGGCGTCAGGAAGGCGAACAGCGACATGGAGGCCCAAAACGTGGCCCTTACGGCTCGTGGGCCATGCTTGCGGCCCGTCAGCAGGCCGGCCAGCGACGGTATTCCGGCCACGAGCAGGAACGATAAGACGCCGGAGTGCCCGTTGAGGAAGTCATCGCCGGCCGCCGGGGATCGCAGGGCGGCGATGCTCAGGGGCAGGATGACGAACAGGATGACGAACAGGATGGAGAACAGAACCGGCGTGGAGGCCGCGTACATTCCCAGCGTGTACAGGACCGCCCTGAAGTCCTCACTCGGCCTGGGGCGGGAACACAGGAACCACTCCCACCAGAGCCTGCGGCCGACTTTTCCGGGGTCTCCGAACTGCCGGAGGGCTAACTCAAACGCCTCTTCGGCCGAGCTGCCCAGCTCCTCGTAGGCGGCAGCGAGGGCGTCCAGATGCTGCCGCAGTTCCTGATGCAGTTCGGCCCGCGCGGGCTGTGGCATCCGCAGGAGGGGCTTGTTCAGGCGCTGGAAGAAGTGATCTAGTTGTTCGTCGTTAGGCTGGTGCATCGGATTTACTTCCGAAGGCGGACGGAGCGCGGGCTAATCGGTGACGTCGCGGTGTTGGAAGAGCCAGAGGCCGGCGGCAACGCTGAGGGCGGTCCAGAGGCAGAGGGCGGCGGCGCTCCGACCGAGCGAGCAGCCGCCCAGTGGGAAGGTGCCGATCAGGTGGTCGGCGATCTGGAAGTGCGGGAACGGGAGGAGGCCGACCCAAGCGTTGCTGCCAGCCAGATCGGTGACGATCATGCCGACGAAGACGGCGGCGGCCGATATCCCGACGGCGGCCACACCGCTTCTTAACACGGTGGAGGCGAACAGGACGAAGCCGACCAGGGCGGCTACCGCCAGGCTTTCCAGCGCGTAGGCCTGCCAGGTCAGCGCCCAGAGGGTGGCACCCTGGAACTTGACGTCGGAAGGCGGGTGCGCGGCCCAGGAGCCGAAGCCAAAGAGGAGGCCGAGGACGACGTACGCGCAGACGCCAAGGTACAGGACAGCGGCCAGGCTGGCGCAGAGGGCGGCGGCGTACTTACTCAGCCAGATCTTCCAACGGCCGACGGGGCGGATCAAGAGCAGCTTGATCGTGCCAGAGGAGGACTCTCCAGCGAGTGTGTCCCCGACCAGGACACAGATCGAGAGCGGGATGAGCACGCCGGCGAACCCACCCATGACCCAGACGAAGGCCGAGGAAGCGCCCGTGTAGGTGGCGGCGGCCGGCGTCCCGCGGTCAATGAACCCGACGGTGGCGATCAAGAGGGTATAGACGATGAGCACGGCGGCAAAGCGCGTCTGGCGCAGTATCTTCTCGATCTCGTTGTAGATCAGCCCACGCATCTGTTATTCGCCTTTCCGGGCGTGGCCGGTCAATCGGAGGAAGGCGCTTTCGAGCGTCGGGCCGACGGCCTCAATCCGGGAGACGCGGAGGCCGGCGCGGACGAGCAGTTCGTTGAAGGCCTCGGGCGGATGCTCCGACTCAACGATGAGGGACCCGCCTTGGGGGTCAACCGCCTGGACGCGCCAGCCCTGCTCCGTGCCGAGCGAGGCGGCGCGGGCAACGTCGTCCACGGCGAAGCGGAACGCAGGGGGGGGGTATGGAGGAACGAGGCGGTGTCGCCCGCAGCGATGACGTGCCCTTCTTTGAGGACGACGAGGGAGTCGCAGACGGCCTGCACGTCGTGGAGCAGGTGGCTGGAAATCAGGACGGCCATACCCTGCTCGTCAGCGAGGCGGCGGATCATCACTCTGAGGTCCTGCATCCCGGCGGGGTCTAGGCCGTTGGTCGGCTCGTCCAGGATGAGTAGGCGGGGCTGATGCAGGAGGGCCTGGGCGATGCCCAGCCGCTGGCGCATGCCGAGGGAGTAGCGTGTGATCCGCTCATCAATGCGGTCGGTGAGTTCGACGAACCGGATGGTCTCCGAAATGTGCTCCGGGCCGATGTCGGGCCGCATCCGGGCATACTGGGCGAGGTTCTGGCGTCCGGTCAGGAACTTGTACATGTCGGGGGTCTCGACGATGGCCCCGACGGAGTCCAAAGCCCGTTCGAAGTCGCGCCGGACGTCGTGGCCGAAGAGGCGGACAGAGCCGCCGGTCGGGTGGATGAGGCCGACGAGCATGCGGAGGATGGTCGTCTTGCCCGCGCCGTTAGGACCGAGGAGGCCGAGTACCTGGCCGCGCTCAAGCCGGAAGGAGGCGTCGTGGACGGCCGTGCGCGGGCCGAAGCACTTATGGAGTTCATGGGCGTCAATGACGGGCGTGTCGGGCACGGGGCGCTCTCCTAAGCTCTCTGTCAGGCCGGGTGTGGAGGCAGGAGTCCTCCCAGAACGGTGTCTACGGCCTGGGAGAACTCGCGCCACTCTTTGACCTGAGCGGCGAGTTTGAGGCCGCCTTCGTCGGTCATCTTATAGACGCGGCGAGCGGGGCCACTCATTTGGGTCTCCCACTGGCTGACGAGCCAGCCGTCTCGCTCCAGGGCGCGGAGGGCCGGGTACAAAGCGCCTTCGCCGTTTTGGAGGAGGTTAGCGGATCGCCGCTCGATCTCGCGGGCGATGGCATAGCCGTGGCGGGGACCGTCGGCGACGACGGCCAGGATGAGCATTTGGAGGCTGCCTTTTTTAAGCTCTCGCATACCATTATTATACATCACACTGTGAGGTATGTCAAGAAGAAAATGTAAGACAATCGTATCTGACCACGCGACGGTCACGCGGCAATGGGAGGCGCAACAGAAAAGGGAGGGCGGGGCAAGCAGTGCCCCTACGGGCCACGCGGCGAACGGGCTGAAGAGAGGCCGCCCCGATTGGGGCGGCCTTTGCGGGGATAGAGACGAAGGAGGAGCTAGGCGGCGAGTTCCAGCGCGGCGGTGGCAGCGTAGTCGTCGAAGGCGGGGGCGGGGACGCTGTCGTCCCAGAGGAGGCGGAGCTTGTTGGAGCCATTCAGGGCAGCCACTTTATAGCACTCGGCCAGGGTCGGGTAGTTGAAGACGTTGTTGATGAAGTAGTCCACGGTGCCCTTGAAGGCCATAACCGCCTGACCGATGTGGATGAGCTCGGTCGCGCCGGTCCCGATGGCGTGGACGCCTAAGATCTGGCGGGTCTCCTCATGGATGAGCAGCTTGAGCATACCGACCTCATCGCCCAGAAGCTGGCCCCGCGCGATCTCGCGGTACTGGGCCACACCCGCCTCGTAGGGGACGCCGTCGGCGGTGAGCTGGGCCTCGGTCTTGCCGACGAGGGAGATCTCAGGAATGGAGTAGATGCCCAGAGGGAACAGCTCGGGGATGGACGTGGTCGGCTCGCCGTAGGCGTGGCAGCTCGCCCGTCGGCCCTGCTCCATGCTCGTACTGGCGAGGGCGGGGAAGCCGACGACGTCGCCAACGGCGTAGACGTGAGGGACGTCGGTCTGGTAGTTATCGTTGACCTTGAGCCGCCCCCGGTTGTCGGGGACGAGGCCGACGTTCTCCAGGCCCAAACGGTCGGTCGTCCCCTGCCGGCCGATGCAGTAGAGGAGCGTATCGGCCCGCAGGTGCTTGCCGGATTGTAGGGTGGCCTGGACCAAGCCGTCGGGCTGGACTCGTATTTCGTCCACGCGCTCGCCCAGGCGAAGGGTGACGCCCATCGCCCGCATGCGGTATTGGAGGGCCTCGCTGATCTCGGCATCCACGAAGTCCAGCAGGGAGGGTCGGGCTTCGATGAGGATAACGCGGACGCCCAGGGTTGCCATCATGCAGGCGTATTCGGTGCCGATGACGCCGCCACCGACGATAATCATGCTCTTGGGCAGGTGGGAGAGTTCGAGCAGGTTATCGCTGTCCAGGACGCGAGTCTTGTCGAAGGGGACATTCGCGGGCCGGGCGGGCACGGTGCCGGTGGCGATGACGATGTGATCGGCTTCCATGGCCTCGGTGGAGTGCTGGTGGGTGACGCGGACGGTATGCGGGTCCTCAAACTTCGCTTCGCCGCAGATGATCTCGACCTCATTGCGGGTCATGTGTTCGCGGATGACCTCCATCTCGGTGCGGATGACCTGCTGGCCCCGTGCGATCAGGTCTTCAATGGTGATCTCGTTGGGCTTGCCGCGCCCCCCGCCTTCGCGGTCGCCGTAGAAGCCCCTGGCTTGAATACCCGAGAGGTGCAGGACGGCTTCGCGCAGGGCTTTGCTGGGGATGGTGCCCGTATGGGTACAAGCCCCGCCTAGGATGCGGTTGCGCTCAATGAGCGTGACGCTTTTGCCGAGTTTGGCGGCCTGAATGGCGGCTTTCTGTCCGGCCGGCCCACTGCCGATGACGACCATGTCCACGTGTTTCATACCGTCTCCTGGGTGCGCCCGAGGGCGCTGCCGTCGCTCCATAAGGGGGTCAAGGCCCGAGATAAGTTCTAGCGTTTTGGCTTGTAAAGAGTTCGTGTCCACGTTTCCGATGTTCGGCAGACGGCCCGTAGAAATGCAGGGCAAATGCCGGACGGGACGCAAAAGACGTAAAAAAGGCGTCGCCCTGGTTTCTGGCCCGTAAGGGCTTGGGGAAACCGGAGAGACGCCTTTGCCTCTGCCGAGATTGTAAGATAGAAAGTGTGCCGTCGGGGGACGGGGACGTTCGGGATCAGGTCGTTTGGACGACGGTGTTATGATAACACGTTTGGGGGCGATTGTCAAGGCGGCGAGAGGGAGAGGAAGGGCACCAGGGCCTCAGCCCGTTGACTTCACCCGTGCCGTTGCCATTACCGAGCGGGGCCTTCCCACCCCTGGCCGCCAATATTTCTACCGGCCGCTTGACAGGCCGCGACGCCTCGGGGTACACTGCTTGCACTTGGCCTCGTAGCTCAGCGGATTAGAGTACTTCCCTCCGAAGGAAGGGGTCGCGCGTTCGAATCGCGCCGAGGTCACTTGTCTTTGTCAACCGCCCACCGCACCGCGCGGCGGGCTTTTCTTTTGAGGAAACCCATGCCTAATCCACCAACCCCCATTCCGTCCGTTTCTGGTTCACCCGTTCTCATCGTCGGCTCAATGGCCCTGGACTCGGTCAAGACGCCCACGGGTGAGGTCAAGGACACGCTCGGAGGTGCGGCCGACTATTCGGGCGTGGCAGCGTCGTTCTTCAGCCCCGTGCAACTGGTCGGAGTGGTCGGGGACGACTTCCCAGCCGAGCATCTGGAGTTCCTGCGGTCGCGGGGCATTGACCTAGCGGGCGTGCAGACGGTTGCGGGTGGGAAGACCTTCCGCTGGACCGGGTATTACGACTTCGACCTGAACGTGGCACACACGCTGGACACGCAGTTGAACGTTTTTGCGGACTTTAAGCCCGTCCTGCCGGACGCCTACAAGAAAGCCCAGTATGTGTTCCTGGCGAATATTGACCCGACGCTCCAGCTCGAAGTGCTTTCCCAGGTCGAGTCCCCCACCCTGACGGTCTGTGACACGATGAACTTCTGGATCGAGGGCAAACGGGATGCGCTCTTGGAAGTCCTGAAGCGCGTGGACATCGCGTTTATGAACGACGCCGAGGTACGGCAGTTGACCGGGCAGATGTCGGTGATTAAAGCCGCCAAGGCGCTGCAAGCGATGGGGCCGAAGACGGTCATCATCAAGAAGGGTGAACACGGGGCGCTGCTGTTCAGTGGGGATCAGCACTTCGCCGCGCCTTCATACCCGCTGGAAGAGATCTCGGACCCGACCGGGGCGGGCGACACGTTCGCGGGCGGGTTCATCGGGTACGTCGCCTCACGGGGGGATGTCGGCGTGGCGACGCTGAAGAAGGCGGTGGTGTACGGAAGCGTCATGGCGTCGTTCAACGTGGAGGACTTCTCGCTGAACCGTCTGCGGACTCTGACGCGGGAGGATATTGCGGCTAGATATAGGGCGTTCCAGGAGATCTCACACTTTGAGGCTCTAGAGGGAGCCAGGGCGTAGGAGAACAGGGGAGCGGGCGGGAGGAAGGCGGCGGGCTGCTCCCGAACGGGCCACCGCGTGACACTCATGCCTACCTTAGCCGCCCTGCTTGCCACCTGCCTCGACCCGTTCCTGACACTCCTGTATCCCCCCCGCTGCCTCATCTGCGGCGTTCTAGGCGCTTCAGGGCTGTGTGCGGCCTGCGCCGGCCAGATCGTGCCGGTCGCGCTGCCGCAGTGCGCCCGATGCGGCCACGCCCTTACCCCAGAAGGCCCCTGCTTCAACTGCACGGGCCGGACGCCCGCTTTCATCCGCGCCCGCGCGATGGGAAGCTATGAAGGCGTCCTTCGGATAGCCATTCACCACTTCAAGTACCGGGACCACCCCCAACTCGCCGCCCCTTTGGGTGAGCTTCTGGCCGTCTTTGCCCGCGCAAACAGCGCGGCTCTGAACGACCTACGCTTTGACGCGCTCGTGCCCGTCCCCATGCACTCGGTCCGAAAGCGGCTGCGCGGCTACAACCAATCCGAGCGGCTGGCCCGCGTTCTGGCGTCCGACCTGGGGCTGCCGCTTGTGACAAATGCTCTCGTGCGGACACGGGCCACTCACGCTCAGGTCGGGCTGACCGGGGAGGCCCGGCAGGGGAACGTTCAGGGCGCGTTCGCCGTCCGGCGGGCGGAGACGGTAGCCGGGAAGACGCTGCTGCTGATCGATGACGTGGCAACAACCGGTTCGTCGCTTTCAGAGTGCGCGTCTGTGCTTAAAGCCGCCGGGGCGAAGGCCGTGTACGCGCTGACGCTGGCGGCCGGGTGACGCAAGTATGAATGAGACCACTCTCTATGAAGACCATGCTTACGAGAAACTTAAGCGGGTTATTCTTGAATGGCCGAGGGAGCGTACCATTGACACCTACGCGATAGCGCTCCTCTATTCTTCCGGCGCATCCGCCGATGCGGAGGGCCGAGAGATAGGGTATCAGGCTGTTATCAGCCTCTACTACAACACCTTGAGCCACCACCACCAGAAGTCCGTCACTGCCTCAGACAGCACCGAGGCGCGGCGAATGCCCGGCTATTGACTCGTCGCCACGGCTGGCGTCCCGGCAGTCGCTGACTATGGGCAGGAACCGGATGACAAGGAGATGGCATTGCGGGACGCCTGGTGCGTCCGCCGCAACGTGCCGCGTTTTGGCCGTATGAACACGGATGAGTCCGGCAGGCCCAGTTGTGACGAGCCTAGACTTTATCAAGCAATCGTCACCTTGTGCGAGGATATTGCCCGACGCCTGCACGGGGAGGGAGTAGTACAAAAGAAGTTTGGCCGCGACATTCCGATCATCATCCAGACGTACGACTATTCAGAGGAGGCTTTGGCCGCGACCGAGCGTGCCAATCCGGCAGGCTCTCTGCGTGACTTCATAACTGACATTACGCAGCCGGAACGAGCCGGAGCGAGTAGTTGAAAACGGCGCTGTTGCATAAACCGGTGAGGCCCCTCTGCGGCGCTCAACTGGCACTGGAAGTGCCGGTCTACACGGAGGAAGTGCCTCCGGCACTCAAGGTCTCGCAGCCCCGGAGGGGCTTTCTCCGAGTAGACCGGTGTTTCAACACCGGGTTCTTTAACACCGGGTTCGGGGGACGGTGAGCGACTGCATTTATGCAACAACGCCTTGTTGCATAATTCAGCGTCCATGCGTTGAAACGCACGGCTAACCGGCGTGGACGCCAGAAACCCACGCTTCGCGGGGGTTAAATCCGGGCACTCTTAGTGCCGCGAAGCGGTACTTCTTGGCTGAGAGCCGGTTAGCCGTGCCATTCATGGCATGGAGGCTGAATTATGCAAAAACACCGTTTTCAACTCGCTCTCGCTCCGGCGGCGTAACGTTAGATAACGGATGTTACGCGCGAACTTCGGCCGGGCACTCAAGTACCCGTCTACGAGGCTTCGCCGACCGTCCAGGGGACGGAAGGACAAAAAGACCGTCGTTCGCGAGCCGTCCTTTGGCCTGCACTGGCAGACCCGGAGGGCGGTCAGCGGCGGAGGCCCTGCATAACATCAGTTCATAAGTTACTATGAGGCTCGGTATCAGAGCTATGATATCCATCAGTTCGAGAGGGCGGACGCAGAGGAATGATGGGGATGCTCCTTTAAGTCTGCTCCAGGGAGTCCAGTATCTCTCCGATGGAGAACGTCGCGCCGCAGATGACCTCGTCGGATGCCCCGTAGTAGACCGTGACCGTGTCCCCGTCTACCACATGGCCGTTGGTGAAGACGACGTTTCCGAAGAAGCCGGTCAGCTCGTACGGCGCGGACGGCTCCATGATCGGGTCTTTGGAGCGGGCCAGGACGCGGCTTGGGTCGTCCCGGTCCAGCAGCAGAGCGCCGAGGCAGTAGCGCGGGCCGGCGTCCGCCCCGTGGTAGATTTCGAGCCAGCCCCGGTCGGTCAGGATCGGCTCCGCGCCCGCCCCGATGCGGGCGCCGTCCCACGAGCCGGGCCGCGTGTGCGCGATGCATTGGTGCCGCCCCCAGTGGACGAGGTCGGGGGACCGGGCCAGCCAGAGGAACGGGCCGCCGATGTAGAGATTGGACGGCCGGTGCAGGGCCAGATAGTCGCCGCCAACCTTCTGAGGAAACAAGGCACAGTCTTTATTGGACGGCGAGATGATCATGCCGTGGGGGGTGAACGTCTGCCAATCGTCCGTGCTGCTCATGCCCACCCCGATGCCATTAGGGGAAACAGCCGTGTAGGTGAGGTAGAACCGGCCGTCTATCTCGGTGACACGGCTGTCCTCGATGCCGAACGACTCTAGCTCGCCCCGGCCTAGCAGGGTCGGCGTGTCCGCGACAGTAAAATGGACGCCGTCGTCGCTGGACGCCAGCCGCAGGTGGGACAGCGTGGTCAGGTAGCTCCGGCCCTGATAGTGGAACGAACGCGGCTCGGTGTACGAGACGTCCGGGTCGTCCAGGCGGTAGGAGACGATCTCGATGCCGCCGGGCGCGTCCGGATTCAGGATGGGTGTGGAGATCTCGCCCTCGGTCTGCCGGGGCCGCTCGGCCACGCGCAGAAGGAGCCAGGTCTTGCCCTGCCAGCGGAATGCGCCGGGGTTCAGCAGGCACTCCACTTCCAGTCCTTCGCGGCTGGGTTTGACGTCGGAGGGGCGCAGAATCGGGTTCGTCTCGAATCGGCGGGCGATATCGGTCATAAAAGCTCTTTCTCCATAATCTCTTTCTCCATAATCTCTTTCTCCATGCGGTAGTTGGCGAAGGCCAGGCCGCGCACGTGAACCGTCTGCGCCTGCAAAGTCTGGAAGCCCCGCGCCTCGAAGAACGGCCGGGCGGTAATACTGGCCTCGGTGGTTAGGTGTGTGATACCCTTTTCCCGCGCGATTTGCTCGATCCCCTCTAGCAGTCTCGTCCCCACCCCGCGCCTCTGATAGTTTGCGTGACAGTACAGATGGTCCAAGTGGCCGTCGCCCTCTAGGTCACAGAAGCCGACGAGCAGCCTCCCGTCTTCAGCGACCAGCGTGTCCCGTGCGTCCAAACGGGCGGTCCAGGCGTCGGCGTCTTGCGTGGGCGGTGCCCAGGCGTTTAGCTGCTCGGGCGAATAGTCGCGGGCGTTGACGGCGTGAACCGTATCATGGAAGAGGGCGAGGAGAGCAGGTGTGTCGGACGGGCGGTAGCGGCGGAGGGTCATGCTGGGTTTGGTAAGCGAGAGTGAGCGAGGGGATGAGTCCCTCTCGCTGAGATGACGTCCTTCGGACGAGCGGGGAGCGTTACGGTTGTTGGCAAGGCCCGCCCAGAGGGCGCCCATTCAGCGAGAGGGATTTATCCCCTCGCGCTTCTGTCACGCCGGTTCACTCACGT
>JAYTRQ010000658.1:0-3242 GCA_043746125.1 Armatimonadota bacterium
ACTGAGAGCAAGAACCGCGTCCTGGACTGGGTCCGGGCGGCGGGTGGCAACATCCTTTCCATGACGCAGACGCGGCGGACCCTGGAAGACATCTTCTACGAGGTCATCCATCAGGGCGAGATCGAGACCGGCACGGCCTTCGCCGTCCCTTCGACGGCGGAATCCCTGGAGGTCAAACATTGAATACTATCTGGCTCATCGCGTCCGGCACATTCGGCGAAGCCGTTCGGCGTAAAGTACTGCTCGTCTTCCTATTCGTCGCTCTGGCGATCCTGCTCATGGGGGTCGCATTCACGTCGCTGTCGCAGGCGCGTGACCTATCGGTCACCAAAAGCCTCGGCCTGGGCGTCATCTCCCTGGCGGGCGTGTTTATCAGCGTCATCTTGTATATCTCACTGATCCCCACGGAGATCGAGCGGCGGACGATCTACAGCATTCTGTCCAAGCCCGTTCAGCGCTACCAGTTCCTGTGCGGCAAGTTCCTGGGCGGCCTGATGACTGTGCTGTCCAACATCGCCCTCATGGGGATTGTCTTCATCGCCCTGGTCGCCATTAAGCAGGCGGGGTATCACCTGCCGGTCGGCCCGGCCGTGGGCGCCTTGTCTAAGGGCATCCTGATGATCTTCTTCCAGCTTACGCTGCTGGGGGCGGTCGCCATGTTCTTCTCGGTCTTCCTCTCACCGTTCGTCAACTTCTTCCTGACGTTTGCGGTCTACCTACTGGGCAGTACGACTCTCTTGGAGTCGCTGGCGGACCCGGCGAGCGACCCGTCGCATCCGAAGAACCCAATCACACTGGCGATCTTCAAGGTGCTGCACGTCGTCATCCCGAACTTCAGCAACTACAACATCCAGAACCCGATCATCAACCCGCACGAGCATATCGTCAACGAGCCGGTTTACATCGCCTGGAACATCCTGTACGCGCTGGTCTATACGGCCATTCTGCTGACGGTCGGGACTCTGATCTTTGACCGACGGGAGGTATAAAGTGACTCCAAAAGCCAAGCGGACGCCGCTGTTGATCGCGGCCGTGCTCCTGTTCATTCCCATCGCCTTTCTGCAAATGCAGTTCATAGATCCGTTCTATAAGAAGAACTACGCTCCCGATCAGACCAAGATCGGTAAGGCCGGAGTCCATATGCCGGCGGAGTTCGCCCTGGGCGCGTTTGCCGGCTTCCGGGAGGCCATCGCGGGCCTGCTCTGGGTACGGACCGACGAGTTCTTCCACAACGGTGATTACGAGTCCATCATGCCCATGATCCGGCTCATCACATGGCTGGACCCGCACCAGATAGACGTCTACGAGACGGGCGCGTGGCACATGGACTATAACTTCACCGACTCTCAGGAGCGGTCCGACCGGCGCTATTTGCCGATGTCCATGGCTCTGATTAACGAGGGCATCGCCAACAACCCAGATGAGCCGGACCTATACTCGGACAAGGCATTCGTGCACTACTTCCGCAAGTTCCAGGACTTCCCGAAGTCCGCCGACGCCTTCCAGGACGGTTGGCGCGTCGTCCAGGACAAAGGCAAGAATCTCGGCGATCAGACAGACTTCGATCAGGCCGACAAGGGCGTCATGACTCTGGGCCACGGCCTGGCCCATGCCTACGAGTTCAGCGGCAACATCCCCGCCGCTCTGAATCAGTGGAACCAGTGCCTCGCCCTCCACCAGCAGTTGATTGCTCGGAAGCCCAACGATTTCGGTGAGAAGCAGGACCTGAGCATCGCCCAGAAGCAATTGGACGAGCTGCAAGGCCGCATGAAGTACCGGCCGATTGACACCAAGCTGCCCGTGGACATGAAGTTCAACCCGCAGCTCATCCGGGTCGCCCCCAAGGTGTTCGTCCTGAAGGGGACGATGAACGGCATCGGCGCCACGAAGTTCGTGCTGGAGACCGGGGAGCGCACGTTCGGGCCAGTGGACGGCTGCCGCGTGGAGATTCGCCTGCAAGACGCGAGCTACAAGATGCCGACCATCCAGACGTACGACCTGTCTACGGTGGTAGACCCGAACGTGACCATCATGCAGGACGCGGTTTCGGTCCGGCAGGGTAAGATCGGTGGCGATCAGGGCCGCAAGATCGATATGAGTCAGGACACGGGAATGTACTCGTTCAAGGCCCCCAGCTACAAGGTTCTGGTGTGGTTCAGCCCGAACAACCCGAACGACGCGCCTATCCAGGTGCAGGACCGGATCGGCTGGCTGGGCGAGGGCATGACCGACGCGCACTATTTGGTCAACGGTGACGGCACTGTGCCGCTGCCGGGCGACGTAACGCCGATCCCGAATTCCAAGCTGCTGCTGAAGACGTACACGCTGTCTCGCGAAGACATCGTCGGGCCGGGGTCGAAAAACTTCAACTGAATCGGGTAGAATGGCTGATATCTATCTCGTAACGATTTGACCGTGCTAGGCGGGGCGTTTGCGGTGCCCTCTTCTTCAAACCCGCATATGGGAGGCGGAATCCCTGCCCTCGGGGCGCTCACTTACGGTACGGCGCGCGTGCGCGGCGTTGATGGACGGACCCGGCGCAACGGACGAACTCCGAACTTCGTCAGGGTGGGAACGCAGCAGCGATAAGGTGCGTCGCCCGTGTGCCGTCCGGTGCTTCTGTCCGGAGCAAGCGGCGTGTGCCGTCCGTAAGGCAACGACTTCAAAGGCAGGTGTACGGTCAAAATAGGCGAAAGGCCCTCCCGGAGTGACAATTTTGGGAGGGCCTTTCTTTTAGGTAAGGGCGTCGTGAGGCGTGGGGGGGTTGAGATGGGTCATGTCATCCTGTCAATGCTGTGCTTTGTTCTGTGGGGTTTAGCCCTCAATCTTGTGTTCGTGGCATCGGTTCTGACACAGAAGCGGGGGGCCGGCAGCGCCCTGCTGTTCACCATGGGAGTGACGTGTCTGGTGTCTCTCCTCGCCCTCGGTGTTTACGCGCACATAGACATAGCGCAAACGTGGCACTACACTGGCCTGACGGTTATAAGTGCTCCATTCCTTATCAAGCGCGTGATGCGGAAGATCGGCAAGATGCCCTCACCATTGCAACTGTAGCAGTGCAAGGGTGAATTGATGGGTCTTGAACAACTCACTACGGCGTTGTTGCATAATTCAGCCTCCATGCGTTGAAACGCACGGCTAACTGGCGCGGACGCCAGAAACCCCCGCTTCGCGGGGGTTAAATCCGGGCGCTCTTAGTGCCGCGAAGCGGTACTTCTTGGCTGAGAGCCGGTTAGCCGTGC
>JAYTRQ010000659.1:0-3236 GCA_043746125.1 Armatimonadota bacterium
GAGGGCGGCCAGAAGTTCGCCGAGGGCGGCGGGTTCGAGGCCGAAGAGGGCGCGGACGCGGTCTTTGGGCAGGCCGTGCAACTGTGTCAGGTTCATGCCTTCATCTTCGGCGGAGACAGAGACATTCTTTATTTCACGGAGCATCTATTGAAGTGCAGATCGTCCAATTGTTCGGCCACGCCTGCTACCATTGGGGGCAGGTGGTTCTGCCCGTGGACTCGTTGGGGGGAGAGGTTGTGGACACGGACTACGTGGATTGGTGGTGGGCCACGCAACGCTGACGTCTTGGGGGAGGAAGGCTCCCCCCTCTCTCCCCAACAGCGTTTGGGAGCCGGGAGCCATCGGAACAAGAGCGCCGAAGTCCGCTTGACAAGCGGCGGATTATGTGTCACACTGTCTCACCCATCACCTTTGGTGGTCTCTCTGCTCTCGGAAAGAAAGTCTTCATGAACCGTCGACGTCACGGATTTACGCTGATCGAGTTGCTCGTTGTGATAGCCATTATCGCGATCCTCGCCGCGATCCTCTTCCCCGTCTTTCAGAAGGTCCGCGAGAACGCCCGCCGCGCCTCCTGCCTCTCCAACGAGAAGCAGCTCGGCCTCGCCTTCACCCAATACACGCAGGACGCTGACGAGAAGTACCCCTGCGGCATCGTCTCTAGCAACGGCTTCTACGGGGGGGGCTGGGGCGGACAGATCTATGCCTTCGTCAAGAGCGTGGGCGTCTACAAGTGCCCGGACGACTCCACGGCGACGGTCGGAAATAATACGCCCATCTCCTACGCCTACAACGCCTACGTCGGTGCCGCCAGCGGTTCTGGCTTCGCGCTCTCCCAGTTCGCCGCCCCCGCCAGCACCTACCTGCTGTCCGAGGTCATTGGGGCGCAGGCCGTCCTGACCGACCCTGCCGAGACCGGGTCTATCGCGAAGTCGGGGGAGGACTTCCCGAATTACGCCAACCTGCTGACCGTGGACAACACCAACGTCGCCCGCTACGGCGACACGGCCGGGGGCAACGGGCCGAACCCGCTGGTCAGCGTGTCTGGCCCGCTGATCGAGGGCACATATAGCGGCAGCCAGCAGGGGAAGACCCGGCAGCACTCGGAAGGCTCCGATTACCTGCTGGCCGACGGTCACGTCAAGTGGATCCGCGGCAGTTCGGCCGTCTCCTGTTGCGCCTCCACGACCAATATGGGCACCGCCGTGATCACCGCAAACCCGCAGTAGGCTCGAGGAACCCCGCCGCGCCGGCTCAGGCCCGCCCCTCCCCCGCGAGGGGTGGGCCTTTCCCTTGCGCCGTCCCTGCGGCCCTTCCTCTCTCATGGCATTGACAAGCCCGTTGCGCCTCAGTATACTGGGCTTGACGGGCTTGAAAACTTTGACCTCGCCACTTTGTTCCATAAAGCCGCGCCCGCCGCCCACGATGGGGAGTCGCAAGAGACGCATGCCGCCGTGGAGAGGCGGACGTGGGAACTCGCCGCCGCCGAACTAGACACCCGGTTCCGAGAGGCTTTTGCCAGAGGAGAGATCGCCGGAGACATCGTGGTCGCGGACGAGGAGGGGCGCGAAGCCAAGCGGGAGACGTCGAGTGTCTTCGATAACGCCTCCCCGCAGGACGCGCCGTCGAAGCCCTTGGTCGGTGCCCCGCCCCCTCGCCCTTGACAACGCGCCCTGCCCCGTGCTATCATGCGGGGGGAATAAACCCCATAACTTCATAGCGTAGCACGACGATCTTATCAAGAGTGGTGGAGGGACCGGCCCGATGAAACCACAACAACCACCCCCCCTGAGCGGCCCCCAAAGCCAGCGAGGGAGGGCAGGTGCTAAATCCGGCGCGCATTCGACTCCCACCAGAGGCGGATGGACGCGCAAGATAAGACGGCGGTGGCGAGCCAGTTCTCCGGCTCCCACCCCTCTCTTCTGCTTATCTTCTCACTTGATATCCCCGCCGCGCTTGCTATCCTGAGACACCACGCACTAGGAAGCAGCACACCATGCCCGACACCACACCCGCCGACGTCAAACTCTTTACCTCCGAGTCCGTCTCGGAAGGCCACCCCGACAAGCTCGCCGACCAGATCAGCGACGCCATTCTGGACGAGCTCCTGCGCCAAGACCCCGGCAGCCGCGTCGCCGTCGAGACCCTCCTGACGCGCGGCCTCGCCGTCATCGCCGGTGAGGTCACCACCAAGGGCTACGTCGAGATTCCCGATGTCGTCCGCAAGGCCGTCAACGACGTAGGCTACACCAAAGTGGAGTACGGTTTCGACGGCGACACCACAGGCGTTCTCGTGGCCCTCCAGAAGCAGTCCCCCGACATCGCCGTGGGCGTGGATGCGGGCGCGAAGGGCGACAAGGCCCAGGGCGCGGGCGACCAGGGTATGATGTTCGGGTTCGCCGTGGACGAGACGCCCGAGCTGATGCCCCTGCCCATCACCCTTGCTCACCAGTTCATGGCCCGCTACACGGCCGTCCGCAAGGCAAACCCCGGGCTGGGCCTGCGCCCCGATGCCAAGTCTCAGGTGACCATCGCCTACGACGCGCAGACGAACCGGCCCACGTCCATCGACACGGTCGTGCTGTCCGCCCAGCACGACCCGAACTTGAATCAGGCCGACGTCCAGGCCCTGGTGCATGAGTACGTCATCAAGCCCGTCCTGGCCGGCTACGAGCAGTACGTGACCCGCGAGATCAAGTACCACGTCAACCCCACGGGCATCTTCGTGATCGGCGGCCCGCAGGCCGACACGGGCCTGACCGGCCGCAAGATCATCGTGGACACCTACGGCGGCTACGCCCGGCACGGCGGCGGTGCGTTCTCCGGCAAGGACCCCTCCAAGGTGGACCGCAGCGCCGCGTATGCCGCCCGGTATGTCGCCAAGAACGTCGTTGCGGCCGGTCTGGCCTCCAAAGTGGAAATCCAGCTCGCGTATGCCATCGGCGTCGCCGAACCCGTGTCGGTTTTGGTGGAGACCTTCGGCACGAACACGCTCCCCGAGGCCGAGATCAGCCGCCGCATCCGGGCCACCTTCGACCTGACCCCGCGCGGGATCATCACGATGCTGAACCTGACCCGCGCCCAGTATTCCGAGACCGCCAAAAACGGCCACTTCGGCAACCCCGCCTTCGCGTGGGAGCAGACCGACGGCGCGGCGAAGCTCGCCTAAAGCTGGCGTAGGGGCAACTAGGCAAAAGGCCGCCGGGCATTGCCCGGCGGCCTTTTGCCGTTCTTCCGGC
>JAYTRQ010000660.1:0-3235 GCA_043746125.1 Armatimonadota bacterium
AAGCAGGTGGATCGGTCGCAGGCAGACCCGAAAGACAACAATGTCTGGCAGCACGTCCACAAGGTCAACGTCGGGCCGTATCTGACGGCGGGCGTCAACGTTCTGGCCGTTCAAGCGATCAACCAGGCGGCGGCGGCGGGCGTGGTCGTGCGTCTGGAGGTGCCGGGGCAGGCTCCGATTGAAACGGGGACAGGCTGGAAAGTCTTTTCCGAGGGCGACGCATCGGCGGGCTGGGATGGGGTGGCCTTTGACGACGCGGCCTGGCATCCGGCTACGATCATCGCCCCGGTCAACGGCGGCGTCTGGGCCGGATCGGGCGGACTGAGCGGCTGGCCCGGCTATGACGTGGATGTCCCATACCTGGCTCACGTCTCACTGCCGTTCGCCCATGTGGCCGACGTTCACCCCGGAACCGGCAAGATCACGGGCGCAGACAGTTTGGCCGGCCATGCCGACGCCGTCGTTTCCATCACTCCGCCCCCCAGCGGAGCGGCCGACCCGCCGAGCGTGCTACTGGACTTCGGCCAGGAGATCGCCGGGCGTATCCGCCTCACGCCGCTCACTGCGGGGGTGGTGCTGGTCGGTACGGGCGAGTCGCGCGAAGAGGCCGAGAAATCACCCTGGGGTGGGATGCGCTCCCTGGACCTCACCGCTGGGACGCCTACGTTCGCCCCCTATAGCGCGTTCCGTTATGCCCGGCTTGTCTTCCCCGCGGGCCAGGCCGGCCCGATCCGCCTGCGGGTGGCGATGGATCACAAGTATTACCCAGTGGAGTACAAAGGCCGATTCTCCTGCTCCGACCCGCTGCTGACGAAGCTCTGGTACACGGGCGCGTACACGGCCCATCTGTGCATGCAGGAGGACATCTGGGACGCCCCCAAACGGGACCGCGCCCGCTGGGTCGGCGACCTGCACGTTTCGGGCGAGGTTATCAATAACGCCTTCGCCGACCGGTTCCTGATGGAGCAGACGCTGACTCGCCTGCGCGACGACGCCCAGAATGGCAAGCCCGACACCGAGATACCGGCCGACCACGTCAACGACATTCCCGGCTATTCCTGCGCCTGGATCTGCTGTCTGGCCGACTTCCAGCGGCACATCGGCGACCAAGCGTTTCTGGCGAAGCAGCACGACCGGTTGCTCTCGCTTTTAGACTACATGCGCGGGGATTTAGATGATCAGTCCCTATTCGCCAACAAGCATGCTAAATGGCCCTTCGCGGACTGGTCCCCAGACTACGACGGCGACCGCCCCGCCGCCCGCGCCGCGACGCAGATGTTCATGGTGAAGGCCGCTCGCGAAGCGTCCTTCCTATTGACGGAGATGGGCGACCCGGCCAACGCCGCCAAGTATGCCGCTTGGGGGGACACTCTGACAGCCGCAGCGCATGGGCATCTGCTCGATGCCACGACGAATACCTACGGCAACCGTCTTCAGGAGAACGCGATGGCAGTCTGTGCGGGCGTCGCCACGCCCGCTCAGACTTCGTCCATCTACCAGGCCGTGCTGACGCCGGATAGCCCCGCCTGGGACAAGACGGGGGCGTTGCTGGGCAACCATCCTGTCCTGACGCCCTACTACGGAAACTACGTGATCCAGGCCATGAGCCAGGCCGGCCACAACGCCGACACGATGCGCGTCCTGCGTGACTACTGGGGGGGTATGCTGGCTCAGGGCGCGACCACGTTCTGGGAGGCTTACGACCCCAAGTGGCCCAAGCAGGACTTCCACGCCCACCTCCAGGCGGACGGCAGCGCAGGCTACTTCGTCAGCCTCTGCCACGGCTGGTCCGCGGGTCCGACCAGCTGGCTCACCGAGCGCGTCCTGGGCATCCGCCCGACGAGCGGCGGCTTCCGCACGACCGAGATCGCGCCCGACCTGGGCGACCTGCAATGGGCGGAGGGCGCGGTTCCCACCCCGCGCGGCCCAATCCACGTGCGGGCCGACAAGCAGGATGGGCGGATGCGTGTCTCCCTGACTCTCCCCCCCGGCGTCCGCGCCGCCGTTACCGTGCCCGGCAAGCGCGAGACGCTGGCCGGCCCCGGCGTCTTTACGGTGAATGAACCGACGCGTTGACAAACGCGGCGGACGAGGCCATAATAGAGGTGTGTTCCGGGGTCGATCAATGGTAGGTCGGCTCACTTTGGCTGAGTTAATCGGGGTTCGAATCCCTGCCCCGGAACCAAATCTGCTCGCACAACCCCAGCGCCACGGACGGCACCTCGAAACTAAGGATGGCACCAAATCGGCGAACACATCCTCGGTCTTCTGCGGCAGGGCCTCAGCGACAACGCCATTGTGACTGAAATCGGCCGCTCCAAATTCAGCGTCAACTACTCCGCCAAGAGACTGGGCACGGCCACAAACGTCCGCCGCTATGACTAGCAGGCTGTTCAGGCGTACCACGACCAGGGCAATAACCTGGGACAAGACTGTAGAGTGCGGCGCATTGAAGGCGCACCCCTGGCAGATCGCGCTGGAAGCGCTGTGGGTCAACAGCCGGAAGATAGGCCGGAGGCATCTCAAAAACCGGCTGCTCAGGGCCACTCTGCTGCTAGACCGCTGCCAGTGGTGCGGCCTGACACAGTGGCTTGATGAAAAGCTGTCTCTCGAACTGCACCACGTCAACGGTAGTCCCGACGACAACCGGTTGGAGAACCTCAGTCTACTCTGCCCCAACTGCCACAGCCTGACGCCCACCTACTGCGGAAAAAACAAGAAGCGGACGGCGACGATTTGCATTTTCGCGTAGGGGAGGTATAATGGCGGCATGGATGCAGAGTATTTCCGCGCGGATGAGCCAATCACGCTGACGCAGGGGGAGTGGCAGGAGCTGGTGGCCTCGATCCAGAACCTCGTCCAAGCGAACAACGCCCTGCTGCAAACTGTCTCCGAACTCATGGCACAGCGGAATGAGGCGTTCTCGAAACAGACGCCCTCCGACCCCTACGATCTTCGCTCCCTTAACCGCCTCCTACCCTCCAACCCCTAACCCACTCTCACCTAAGTAACGTCCAGGTCCGGCGACACCCTGGCAGGCATCATCGCGGGCCCGCGGGCAAAGCAGGACAAGAGGGAGTTGCGTACAGCATGGAACTGAGCGGCAAAGTCGCGGTCATCACTGGTGGCGGGACGGGAATCGGCAAGGCTATCGCGACGCTTTTCGCGCAGGAAGGCGCAAAGGTCATGATCGCGGGCCGGCGGGAGGAGCCGCTCCGTCAGACCTGCGGCGAGA
>JAYTRQ010000661.1:0-3232 GCA_043746125.1 Armatimonadota bacterium
CCTCTAGAAGATCTGATTCAGGAAGGCGCGATCGGGCTGATGACGGCGACCGAGCGGTTCGACCCGCTCATGGGCTACCGCTTCAGCACGTACGCGACCCAGTGGATACGGCAGAGCATTGGCCGGGCCATAGACAACAAAGCGAAAGCGATCCGGCTGCCCGCCCACATCTCCGAGTCCCTGCGGAAGATAGATAAAGCGCGGGCCGAATTGCAGCGGCTTCTGGGGCAAGACCCGACGGTGGAGCAGGTGGCTGCCCAGGCGGGGCTGTCGCTAAAGAAGATGACCAGCCTGTTGCAAACGACGCAGGACCCGGTCTCGCTGGATATGACCGTGGGCGACGACGACAGCACGTCGCTCGGAAGCCTTGTGCTGGACCGGACCGCCCCGAACCCCCAGGACGAACTGATCGCCCAGGAGATGCGCGGCGAGATCGAGGCCATCCTGAACACGCTGGACGATCGCGAGAAGGTCATCATGCGGAAGCGGTTCGGGTTCGACGAGGATGACAAGTCGGTCTTACAGCAGATTGGGGACGAGCTGCACATCTCGCGTGAGCGGGTCCGCCAGATCGAGTCCCAGGCTCTGCGGAAGCTGCGCTCGGCGGCCCGCAAGAAGCGCCTCCGGGACTACCTGCAATCTTGATGCGACAAAGCTCCACCGAACGGTGGGGCTTGTTTGTGTCGCTAGGTGGCGTCCCCGTGCTTGTGCTCCAAGGCCTGGACAATAGGACTGTCTTCCCCCTCTTCTTCTTTTAGCCCTCGTCTTCTTCATCTTCCACGGAACGTGCCAGCGTTGCCTTAACCGAGTCCTCCACGAACCGGGCGACGACCTCTTCCGTCTCCAGCGTCGCTACCTGACGGGATAGGGCTGCAATCTGCGTGTCCAGGGGCGCAAACAGATCCGAGTTGGTCTCAGCCTCCCTCTGCTTTCTCAGCGACTTAAGCCGGTCCCCGAGCGCCTGCCGCAAGACTCGCCACTCGGCCGCACGGGGGGCACCCGCGAAAAACTCGTCCACTACTTCCTCAGTATCTCTGTGCATACTAGAGTGGTACCCCAAAAACCCGTATTTTCCCCCTCAAGAACCCCCGTGTCCCTGCCGATAATGAGTGTAGACGATTTCACGAACACCTCCAAAGGAGCCGCATGACACGAGGAGTCTACACCGCCGTCGCTGGGATGATGGCAAACCAAGCCGCCCAGGACGCCATCGCCCAGAACCTGGCGAATGCCGGGACCACGGGCTACAAGGAAGACATCCCCCGCTTCGAGTCGTTCGACGAAGTGATGGCCTCCCAGTCACAGGGAGACCGTAACTCAGTCGGCGGACTTGGCAACGGGGTGAGCCTCAAGGACGAGACCACGAATTTTGCGGATGGCGCACTGCAAAAGTCTGGCAATCCGTTTGATGTCGCCCTGGTCGGCGATGCCGCCCTGGCTGTGCAGACCCCACGTGGCATCCGCCTGAGCCGCGACGGGGCGCTGAGCATGGACGTGCGGGGTAATCTGGTGCAAATCAACGGGAACGCCCTCGTACTGGGCGACAACAACCGACCGATCCAGATCCCGAGCAAGACCAAGGACATTCTGATTAGCCCCCAGGGAGATGTCCTGGCCGACGGTGTCCGTGTGGGTCGTCTGCGTCTGGCGGGCTTATCCCAGGCGGACCGCCCGACCAAGATGGGCGATAACCAGTATTCCGTCGCCGCCTTTCGGCCCGCCGGGCCGAATGCCGCCGTCAGGCAGGGCTATCTGGAAGCCTCCAACGTCAACGTGGTCAAAGAGATGGTCTCCATGATCTCTATCATGCGGGCTTACGAGACCAACCAGAAGATGCTCCAGGCCGAAGACGATGCGACCGGCAAGGCGACGACCGAAGTGAGCAAACTGTAACGCTCTTCATCTGTAACACTTATTACTCTCTCGGCTGGACTGTCCTCTGCCACCCCGGTGGCCGCTGACGGAAGCCGACATCCCGCCCCCTCTGACTGAGGGGGCTACTGTCACACGCTAAGGAGACCTCGCACTATGATGCGCGCACTCTACACGTCGGCGACCGGCATGCAGGCCCAGCAGCTCAACATGGATGTCATCGCCAACAACCTCGCGAACGTCAACACCGTCGGATTCAAGAAGAGTCGAGCCGATTTCCAGGACTTGCTCTACCAGGAGATGCGCCCGGCCGGCGCCCCGGTCGCCCAAGGCGCACAGTCCCCGACCGGCTTGGAAGTCGGCCTGGGCGTCAAGCCCGGCGCGACCCAGACCATCTTCGAGCAGGGCACGTTCCAGAACACGGGCAACAAGCTGGACGTCGGCATTGAAGGCGAGGGCTTCTACAAAGTCCTGCTCCCCGACGGCACCAGCGGCTACACCCGCGATGGCGCGTTCAAGCGCGACAGCCAGGGCAAGCTGGTCAACTCAGACGGCTTTGCCATCCAGCCCGAAGTCACCGTGCCCGCCGACGCCTCCGACATCTCCATCGGCAAGGACGGCACCGTCTCCATCACGCGCGGGTCCAGCAACACGCCGGAGAGCATCGGCAAGATCACCCTCACCCGTTTCTCCAACCCCGCCGGCCTGGAGCATCTGGGCGGCAACAACTTCCGCGAGACGGCCGCTTCAGGCAATCCCACGGACGGGACGGCCGGCCAGGCTGGGTTCGGGACGCTCTCACAAGGTATCTTGGAGATGTCTAACGTCCAGATCGTGCAGGAGATGGTCAACATGATCACCGCCCAGCGGGCCTATGAGGTCAACTCTAAGGCGATCCAGACGTCCGACGAGATGCTGCAAACCGCCAACGGCCTGCGCCGCTAGTCTGGGAGGCCGTTGCCATGAAGCTTTGTGCTCTGCTCCTGCTGGCCGCCTGTGCCCCTCCCGTTCAAGCCACGCCGGTCCATGTCGCCCTCAAAAGCGCCGTGTCCGTTTCGCCCAATGCCGATGGGTTCTTCACGCTCGGCTCCGTCGCCGACGTCACCGGCGGCGCGGCGATTGCCCGGCTGCGCCTCTCCGGCGTCCTGGTGGGCCGTGCCCCGCTTTCGGGCGAGACCCGGCGGGTGACGCGCGGCGACGTCTCCCTGAAGATGCGTCAGGCCGGGTGGGACCCTGACCGCCAGGCGGTATTGGAAGGCGCGGGCCAGGCGGACGTGACGACCGTAGGGGCGCTGCTTGCTGCGCCCTCTTCAGCCGCTCTCCCTGAGTCGCCGCTACCGGGTGCGGCGGCAGAAAAGGG
>JAYTRQ010000662.1:0-3227 GCA_043746125.1 Armatimonadota bacterium
GATGGGCGAGGAGCCGTTTTCGACCCGGTGCGCCAGCTGCGACATGATGGCGGCATAGGCGGAGTTGTTGCTTCCGCCTTTGCCCGCCGAGTGGCAGGCGTCCAGCATGAAAATGACGTTGCCCGGCAGAGATTGGAGGGTATCGTCGAAGTGTGACCACTCCACAGCCGTCCGCTTGACGTCCTCGGGGGTGGAGGTGTCAACGTCGCTCGGGATCAGATAGTATTTCTGGGCGTCCACGTCGCCGCCGTGCCCGGCGACGAAGACGATGGTGTAGTCGTTCTCATCCTGATTCTGCCCCTGCTTTTTCAGGTCATCCAGGGCCTTCTCGATCCCGACCTTGGTCGCCTGTCCGTTGGTCAAAGAGACTGTATCCACCCGGCTGAAGAGCTTCCCTTCCTGGTCCTTGAAGGCCTTGGCGATGGCGATGGCGTCGGCATCCGGATAATTCAGGTCCAGGAACCGGTCGTACTTGGCGACCCCGATGGCGAGCAGGCTCAGTGTAGGCAGGACGGAAGTCGTTGGGGTCGAGACGTCAACGCCGGCGCGTGGGCTTTCGGCCTTGTCCGCGCTGACCGCTAGGGCCGTGACCGCGTCCGTGCCGGGCGGCAGTTTGACGGCGAGCGTGCCAACCCAGTGGTCCCCCTCCTGCTGGAAGTCGCGGGTGTCGAGATCCGCGCCGCTGAAGCGCCGAACGGCCCGCGGATGGCCGTTCACTGATAGGACCACGCTTGCGAGTGCGTTGCCGGTGTGTGGAGTGACGGTTACCTTGAAACGCGCATGTCTTGCCTGATCACTGGTGAGGCTGACGCCGTCAACTGACTGGATCTCCACCATCGGGGCCGTCTGCTCGATCCTCTGCTGGGAGCCGCCCGCCGCCGCGATGGCCTCCAGGGCGCTGCCCTTGTCCAGCATTAGCCGCATGACAGCCGGACGGTTGCGGTTGAAGAAGCTCGCGGCGGGGGCGTAGTCGGCTAGCCGCCCCTCGCCGTTGTTGGTCTGCCACCCGATCAGCCTTTCCCCCTCCGGAGAGCAGGTGTAATAGCCGTATTCGGGGTTCCAGGCGACGTACTCGCTGTCTGAGCCAGCGAAGAGCTGGATGAGGGGGGAGGGGACCGCCGCGCGATTTCCGCCGAGGGGCCAGATGGCGACCGTCTGATCGGAGGACGCGGAGGCCAGAAACTTGCCGTCAGGCGTCACGGCGACCGACTGGACCGGGCCGGTGTGTCCGACGAACTTACGGAGGAGCGCCCCGCCGGAGGCGCTGTAGAGGGCGAGCGAGAATCTTGAGCCGACCAGAACCCCCTGACCGTCCGGCGTGAAGGTGTCGCAAAGGACGAAGTCACTCTTGGCATTGAAATCCGAGGGGCCAGGCGTCGGTGGAAAGGAGACGCCTGGACCGCCGCTGACGGTCACGGCGAGGCTGGGCTGAAGCGGATCAATCTGGGACAAAGACCGGCCGTCAGGGATGTGCATGAGCGGCCCCTGCCAGGACCAAGCCTTGGACTTGTGGACCGTCATCGCCTGCGAGAAATCGAAAACGTGTTCGTCCTGCGTGCCGCCCGCATTCCAGGTCTTCCAGGACAGCCTGTAAATGACCTTGCCGTCCGGCCCTGTCTCTTGCGACCAGGCGACATCCGCTGTCGCCCCGCCGCTGCCGCGGAGGCTCTGGACGGGACCGGTTCCGGACAACTGCCACAGATAGACGTCGTTGTCACGGCCGCCCGTGCTGGCCACGAGTCGTCGGTCATCGGAGAAGGCTAGGGACGTCACGTTCGCCGTATGCCCCTGAAACGCCCCCGTTGGGCGTCCCCCAGGTACGGTCCATATCTTGACTGGGTATTGTGGTCCTACCCCTTCTTGAGCACTGACCAAGGACTGACTATCCGGGCTGAAAGCCAAACTGCTGACGGATTGGCTCTGACTCCAGGAAGTGACTTTGCGATACCCGTCGGCTTGGTAAAGCGCAATCCCGCCGCTGGCATCACCGGCCGCAATCAGCCTGGCATCCGGCGACCAGGCGACGGAGCGGACCAGGTGGTCCATCTTTAATTCCTTCTCCACATTGCCGGACCGGGCGTTCCATACGCGCACCGTCCCGTCCAGGCTGGCGCTGGCGAGGCGGGAGCCGTCCGGCGACCATGCGAGTCCGTCCACGCCGCGTTCATGCCCCTCCAGCACCTTCAGGACACTCGCCGTCTGCGTGTTCCAGAGGCAGACGTTATTGTCCAAACTGCCGCTCGCCAGCAGTGTGTTGTCCGTCGGCGAGAAGGCCAGGGTGAAGATCGTACTCATATGCGCCTTGACGGCGCCATCGGCGGGGAGGAGACTCATAGAGACGCGCATCGGCTGTGCGTGCAGGTCCTCCAGGTGGATCAGGTGGATGTAGACGCGGTTCTTATCGAAATCGTTCGACAGTTCGCCTTCATAGGTGTTACCCGCGACCGCAAGGGTTTTCCCATCGTGGCTGAGGGCGGCGGCATACAACTGGCCGTGCGGACCCTCCCCGATTTGGCCGTGGATGGTGCCGAGTTGTTTGCCCGTCTGGGTGTCCCAGACGCGGATGACCTTGTCCTCCCCGACGGAGATCAGCTCCTTGCCGCCCGGCGTGAACAGAGCCTGGCGAACGATGCCGGTATGACCGCCGGGGTCAAGGAAGAGGCTGGGCTGATCGGACTGGGCCGTCGCGGCGCGCAGCCCGAAACCCAGAAGGAGGGTGAGACATAGGCGTAACAGCAGCTTCATGGCAGAACCTCATGTCTAAAAGTGGTTTCTCCGCACCGGGAGTAGGGACACACGCCGCCCGCCGAGTTCGCTCGCCGAGCCGAGTCTGCTCTCAACGCAGCTATACAGACATACTATACAGCGTTTGCTGGGTCATGTCAAGGAATGGCAGGAAACATGTTTCACAGGAAGCGCGTGAAATCGGTCACACAACGAGGCCTCGCGAACGGGCATACTGGAGGTGCCGGATAACCCAGCAACTTTTCTATTGACAAACGAAGGTCTTTGTGATAGAATATGCTAAGAA
Organism: Armatimonadota bacterium; assembly: GCA_043746125.1. GTDB lineage: Bacteria > Armatimonadota > Armatimonadia > Armatimonadales > Capsulimonadaceae > JANXMY01. The sequence continues at coordinate 3,032 of JAYTRQ010000662.1, forward strand.
TGTATCTCAAAACGCCACAGAAGCCGACTTAAGGCCCTTTGCAGGCCCACAGGCGAGTTTTGAGATAGATTCTAAAGAAACACTGTCCTCTGTTCGTTCCCTGCTGCCCTTCGTTTCTTGCCTGTTCCACTGAATGTTCTGAAAGGCTGAAAGCCATGAAACACCCGCTCCTTGCCGCCTGCCTCCTGGGCAGCCT
>JAYTRQ010000663.1:0-3226 GCA_043746125.1 Armatimonadota bacterium
CTAAATCTTGCTCGGGACAATTCTTCCACGGCTGGTTGAACACGAGCGGCGAACAGCCTCATTAGACTACGCGATGTGTGATCTGTTGAGTGTGCAATCTCACGCAACAGCGTCGAGTACATTTTGTTGATCTCTTCATTCAGTTCTGTGGTGGATGCTGATGCCCACAACTACACCACGAAAAAGGCCCAGTCAGTAAGGACGTGTAAAGCCGCTAACGCTGTTTCTTGGGCGGAATTCCATGGTGCTGGCTCCACCGATAAAACTCAGCTGGCTATTCTCATCGTGCGCGGCTCACGCTACTGTCGTGCGTCAGTGTAAACAAAGGAGGCCGCCGCTTGACGTAATTTTCACTGAAGCATGCATTTTCACCAGTCGGTGAAAACCGTCCTGACGGTGAAAATCTTGGGTGTCAACTCACGGCTCTGGATGAGTTATGAGAACGCAAAAAAGGCCCCGCCACTTCTGCGGCGGGGCCAACAAGAGAAACACGATGACAGAAGCGACTTCTGCACCCCTATTATCAGAACCGTGAAGTCACTTTCACACTGTCAGCCCTACCGGGTTTTCCTGCCCTGCCGCTGGGTATCATAGGGACATCAATCGCCCTTGAGGTTCTGCCCCATGCCCCAACCGACTCCTGCCGACGTCGTCACGCCCGGCGACAACCTGACCATCCAAGGCGTCCCGCCTATCCCCAAGTCACTCGCCGAGACCCTGCGCCGCTATACCGAGTTCCGGGCGGCGGGCTTCGCCGACTGGAACCCCATTCGGCGCGAGATGCTCATTCGCACCCGGTTCGCCGACACGTTCCAGGTGCATCACGTCGCCTTTCCGGGTGGGGACCGGCGGCAGATGACGTTCTTCGCCGACACGGTTGGCGCGGCATCGTATCAGCCCACGCACGGCGAGTATTTCGTTTTCAGCAAGGACACCGGTGGTAACGAGTTCTCGCAGAACTACCGCTACGATCTGGAAGACGGCGCGATCACACTCCTGACTGACGGCAAGTCCAAGAACAGCCACGGCCTGTGGTCCCATGCGGGGGATCAAATGTGCTACACGTCCACGCGTCGGACGGGCAAGGATGTGGACTTCTATCTGACCGATCCGGCCGCCCCGGATACGGACCGCCTGCTGGCCGGTTTGGAGGGTGGGGGATGGTTCGGCCTGGACTGGTCGCCGGACGACAAGCACGTCCTGGTGGCTGAGTACGTCTCCATCAACGAGAGCTTCCTGTGGCTCATGGACGCGCAGACGGGCGCCTTGACCCTGCTGACGCCCAAGGGTGGCCCCAAGGTCTCCTACAAGGGTGGCAAGTTCGCGGCCGAGGGGCAGAGCCTTTATGTCGTGACCGACAAAGACAGCGAGTTCGCCCGGCTGGCTTCACTGGACCTCGCGAGCGGAGCGCACTCTGTCCTGACGCCAGATCTGGAATGGGGCATTGAGGAGTTCGATCTGTCGCCGGACGGCCGGCGCATCGCGTTCACCACCAACGAGGACGGTATCAGCGTCCTGCGCTTGTGGGACACACAGACGGGCGAGACGACCCAGCCCGAGGGCCTGCCGGTCGGCATCATTGGCGGCCTCGCCTGGCACAGCAACGGCATAGACCTGGCGCTCGGCCTCGTGTCCGCCCGCGCCACGTCCGAGGTCTACTCGCTCAACGCCGACACGGGCGAACTGAGCCGCTGGACCCGCAGCGAGACCGGCGGCCTGAATACGGACCGCTTCTCGGAACCGGAACTGGTCCGCTGGCCGAGCTTCGACGGTCGGATGATCTCAGGCTTCCTCTACCGCCCCGCCGCGAAGTTCACCGGCAAGCGCCCTGTCAACGTCGTCATCCACGGCGGCCCCGAGGGGCAGTCCCGTCCCGGATTTCTAGGCCAGAGCAACTACTACCTGAATGAGCTGGGTGTCGCCTTGCTCCTGCCCAACATCCGCGGCTCGTCCGGCTACGGCAAGACGTTCTTAGACCTGGACAACGGCTTTCTCAGAGAAGACAGCTACAAGGACGTCGGCGCACTGCTGGACTGGATCGCTACTCAGCCCGACTTAGACACGGGCCGTGTCATGGTCAGCGGCGGCAGCTACGGCGGCCACGTGACCCTGGCCGTCTCTACCCTGTACAGCGATCGGATCGCCTGCGCCCTGGACATCGTCGGGATGTCTAATTTGGTGACGTTCCTGGAGAACACGGAGGGCTACCGCCGGGATCTGCGCCGCGTGGAATATGGTGATGAGCGCGACCCGGAGATGCGGGCGTTTCTAGAGCGCATCGCCCCCATGAACAACGCCGGCAAGATCCGCCACCCCCTGTTCGTCATCCAGGGCAAGAATGACCCGCGCGTACCGGCCTCCGAGGCCGTGCAGATGGTGGAGACGGTGCGCGGTCATGACACGCCCGTCTGGTTCCTCATGGCCGACGACGAGGGGCACGGGTTCAGTAAGAAGAGCAACGTCGCGTTCCAGTTCTACGCGACCGTGTTGTTTGTGAAGCAGTTTCTTCTGGGGGAATGAGTGAGCATTGGGGTCCTATGCGCTCTGAAGTGCAGTAGTATTTAGAGGGGCCTCGCGATTCCGTGCGGGAACGGGAGCTAGGGCTTCGGCTGCGTCAAGTACCGAACCCAGAGCGGTATGAGATCGTTCAGTGGGTGATCAGCCAGAACGTGGAGATCGGGCTATCGCTGGCACGCAGAAGTCTCACTCGGGGCGAGCATTTTGAGGCCGTGCCGCGGCAAGGTCTGGCAGACGCACAAGGTGAAGAGATACGGCTATGGCTCTACTGCGTCCGTGGCGAAGGCTATGGCCCGATGGGCGTGGTCCACTTCTACCCGGTGCTGAGCGACGTCCAGAAGCAGTGGCCTTCGGAAATAGAAAACGCGCTTCACTATCTGCCGAAGTTTTTCTCTCCCAATGGCTCCGCCGTCCGAGCAGGTTACGCCCTTCTGCTGCGGCGTATCCACGACCAGGCTAAACGGGAGAATCGCATGAGCGATTGGCTGGCGTCCAGACTTGAAAGCCAATTTTAGGCACTGGTAGCCCCGTGTGCCAACCGCCAACCATGACCCGCCACGACATAACCCTGCCGCCTGACGGCGACCCTGCCGCCATTGCCGCCTTCGTTGAACGCCTCTGCCTCGCCGATTGCCTCACCCTCACCCTCCGTTCCACACTCGCCGCCTACCCCGGCGGTACGCATTGGCACTGGAAACGGGGACGAGAG
>JAYTRQ010000664.1:0-3222 GCA_043746125.1 Armatimonadota bacterium
CCGATCTCAATGATCTCGGCCTGCTCGCCCGGCGGCGGGTCGCCCTCCCAGCACGTCGCCTCCACGTCTATGACGAGGATCGTCCGCAGCGTCTTTGCCCTCGTCGTTTCCCCCTGCCGGATGCCGCAGCGCACGTTCGCCCTCCTCAGTCTGACGCCGCAGCGCCTCGTAAGCGAGGTGGCGGCGGGCGGAGTCGGCCAAAGCGCCGGTGACATCCTGTGTCTTGTATTGCCTTTCTTGTGTGTTGGTCGTGGTCATGGTACGTGATCCAGTGGAGCGTCAGGCCGGGGGCCGGCCTCCTCTAGCCAGCCTCGTTCCAGCAGAAGGCTACGCGTCTCCGTCTGGAGCTGCCCGAACGCGGGAAGACTCAGGAGCGGAGCAAAATCTTGTATCAGATCAGCCACCCGCACACGGCGAGTGGATTCGTCCCGCTTGAACTGATCCAACCGCCTCCCGTGTAGGTCACAGGCGACGCGCAGAAGTTCATTCAGCCTCTGTTTCGGATCGGGGAGTCGTTCCAACTCCCGAACGGAGGGCAGTGATAGGCTGACAGAGCCATTGGGGTTGTCCGCCGCGCGGCGAATCGCGGTCTCGTCCGACAGAAGCCACGCTTCCGTCATGCGGACCGGCACGACGCAGAGCGCGGGCGGCGCGGCGTTCAGGCTCGAAAGGGCCGCCTGTATCTCCTCGCGTCTTGCTTCCGGCTCCTGCTTCTCCGCATCGCGGTGTACGAACAGGAGGTCACAGGGGTACAAGTCCAGCGCACTTTGAAGGCGAGCGGCTAGGCCGCCGCCTCCGGCCGCGATCCGGCGCGGGTCCGCCCAACTCGCGTCCAGCGGCAGTGGCGTCCCCGTGCGAAGGAGCGTCCAGCGTAGCAGCGGCAGGAGCGCCCGATCCGAAGTCCCATCCCCCACCAGCGTGTAGCGCAGGGATTTGGTCATTTTCCGGTCCCGAAGAGGAGTAGCTACTGTACGTCCGGCCGATCAATCACCCGCTGCGGCCTCTTTTTCGGCAGACCATGGGCCTTGCCCGCACCGTTTGCGGCCTCCCCCAAAGACTCCTCCCGTTCCAGCCGTTCAAACGGATTGAGATAGCCCAACAGTCGGCTGCGCGGCATCAAGTCGCGCTCGTCCGTGGCCGCCGCCCGCCAGGTGCCGGAGAGGGTTCGGAACACGACGCTCTTGAACCTGCGTCCGTCCCGGACCTGTTCCTGGAGTTCGGCGGCGACAAGGTCGTCATCCTCCACCTGGCCGACCACGGCGGGCGAGTGCGTGTTGACGATGACCTGACGGAGCGGATTGTCTTGCCCCACCGGCCTCTCCGAATCTACGGCGATGTCTTTAAGCAGCCGGAGCATGGCCGGAATGCGTTCAGGATGGATGCCGTTCTCCGGCTCCTCCAGGCACAGCACCCCCTGCGAGTCCGGGTCCTGCTCTAGAACGGTGAGAGCAAGGAACCTCAGAGTCCCTTCGGAGAGGGAGCGGGCTGCGTGGGGCGTCTCGTCATCGCCCTTCGCCCAGAGCGTCAACTGCTCTCGCTTTTCGTCGCGGTCAATACCGACGGCCCGCACCTCCGCGATAAGTTCACTCAGCCGGTTCGCGACGGCCGCATAGGTTCGCGCCTCGTCGTTTTGGGCCAGCCGGAACAGCATCGCCGGCAGATGGGCGCCATGCTCGCTCAGGCGAGTGGGGGCGCTGAAGTCATCCGGTTCACGCAAGGCGGACGGCTCTAATTGCAGCAGGCGCCACGACTGCATCTCCTGACGCGCGATCACCGCCGTCCGGTTCTCGGCGGCGTTGGCGGCCTGAAGGATGGTTCGGGGGAGCGAATGCGCCAGGCGGGGGGCGGGCTTGCCCGACCCCTCCTTGCCACGGTCCTGGTGCAAGTAAATGACTTCCGCGCCCGGCGTGTTCTCCTGAGTCGAGATGAAGGGGGAAGACCGGCGTCCGACCACGGCGCTCTCGCGCCATTCGGGGCTGTGCGGGAACGGGATGTTGCGTTTCGCCTCGCCCTTATTGATGTGGACCAATTCTTCGTGCCGTATCTCCAGCCCGCCATCGGCAGGGCGGTAGCCCAATGTCAGCCGGTAGCGCAGGAACGTCATGCTGGCCTCAGCCTCTTGCCCCAGATCATCCTCCCCCAGACGAGGCACGATCATCTCCGTCTCAAACGACATAAAATTCCCATAGACGTCGCCAACCCGATGGAACAGGCCGCGCACGTCGGCGGTTCGTCCGCCGCGCACTTCCTTGGCCGCTTCGAGTAGGGAAACCCGCGATAGGGCGCTGAGGAAGCGGATGGCATCGAATAGGTTCGACTTGCCGACCCCATTGGAGCCGGCGATACAGGTGAACGGTCCGAAGCGCAGATCCACCCCCACCAAGTTTTTGAAGCCGTCTACCTTAAATCGGGTCAGCATACTCTCTCCCTTCGGCCGTTCGCAGGCCTACTACCCGCCGTCACTCTACCCAAGCCCGATGATCTGCGTCACCTGGCTCTGCGTTTCCACCAGCTTGAAGAATTCGCCCTTCTTCTCCATCAATTCGGCGTGAGTCCCCATCTCCGAAATTGCGCCGCCGTCAAGCACGATCAGACGGTCGGCGTTTCGGAGGGTGGACAGGCGGTGGGCAATGGCGAAGGTCGTCCGGCCCTTGATCAGGCGCCCGATGGCCTCCTGAATCTGCTTTTCGGTCTCGACATCCACCGATGATGTCGCCTCGTCCAGAATCAGGATGCGCGGATCATGCAGGATCGCGCGGGCGATGGAGATGCGCTGGCGCTCGCCGCCGGACAGCTTCGCACCGCGCTCGCCCACCATCGTGTCGTAGCCGTCCGGCTTGCCCAGGACGAACGAGTGGGCGTTGGCGGCCTTGGCGGCGGCGATGATCTCCTCGAAGCTCGCGTCCGGCTTGCCGTAGGCGATGTTCTCCGCGATGGTCCCGTTGAACAGGAACGGCTCCTGCAAGACGATGCCGACCTGGTGGCGCATGTCCTGGAGGCCCATCTCGGTGTAATCGATGCCATCTATCTTCAACGTCCCCGCGTCCGGCTCGTAGAACCGGCACAGCAGGTTGATGGTCGTGGACTTGCCCGCGCCGGATTTGCCGACCAGGCCGATCATCTCGCCCGGCTCAGCCGTGAAGGTCAGGCCCTTCAAGACGGGGTTGGACTTGTCGTAGCCAAAGCGGACGTTCTCGAACTCCACCCGGCCCTCGATGCGCC
>JAYTRQ010000665.1:0-3219 GCA_043746125.1 Armatimonadota bacterium
ACCTTCTGGCAATGCGCCTACCGACAATGCCCCGTTGGGAAGGCCCGTGAGGCGGCGTCTGCGATGATCTCCGCGCGACACGTCCTGCTGGTCGCCGCGCTGATCTGGGTGGCGGCTGTCTCGCAGGGCCGAGCGGCTCACGCCCTCTCTCTCTTTGGAGCACAGCCGGACCTCCCCCTAATCGCACTCGCCTGCGGTTCGCTCAGCCTGGGGAGCGCCCGTGGCGCCCTGTTAGGCTTTTGGGCGGGCCTGCTGGCCGCCGCCGCTCTGCCGATGACCTACGGCAGCGTGTTCCTCAGCCGGATCGCGGCGGGCGCGTTCGCGGGCGGCGTGGGCCGCAGCCTCATTCGGGACAACCTGGTCGTCCCCCCGCTCGTGGTCCTCGCGGCAACCCTCATGGCGGAAGGGCTGGGCGTACTGATCGCCCCCGGCGCGGCCGTCCATGATGTCCGTCACTGGCTCCGCCTTCTGGGCGGCGAGATGGTCTATAATGCCCTGCTGGCCCTTCCCGTTTCCCTGCTCCTACGCCTGCTCCGCATCGGCCAGGTGGCGGCCGACCCGTTCGGGCGGCTGTCCTAGGCCTATCATAACCCAAGGCGTGGGTGCAGCGCCACCTCTTTCAGCCGCGTCCCCGGCCGACCCGGCGGCTCCCGCCTCCTAACTTTCTATCTCCCTGTCTCGGAACGTGGCAGTTCGGTTTCTACCAGACTAACTGCGCTCCACGACGCCCCAGAAAGCTCAGGACAACGTGAAACGAACTTCCTCCCCGACAGCGGGATTCACTCTCATCGAAATGCTCATCGTCATCGCTGTGATCGCGGTCCTCGCCGCCATTCTGTTTCCCATGTTCCAAAAGGTACGCGAGAACGCTCGGGCTGCCGTCTGCCTGTCCAACTACCATCAGATCGGCCTGGCGATCCATCAGTACGGAAACGACGCAGACGGCCTGACCCCCCACAACGGCGGCTCGTTCGGTGGGCTGATCACCGACTGTGCCCCGTACACGCACAGTGCGGCCATTTTCGTCTGCCCGGACGACTACGACCGTATCAAGGAGGCGCGGCCGGGGACGTACCGCATGGCGAGTCTCTACCAGGGCCTCCCCGTCACATGTGGCTGGGCCGACCCATATAACCTCACCATCGTCGCCCAGTCCGCTCAGACGACTCTGGCCTATGAGGCGGAGCAGGATTTCGGCCAGTCTACCATCATGACCACATATCGCCACCGTGTCGGGACGCAGATCCCGGCCTTCGACGGCCACACCCGCTGGGTCCGCGGCGTCTCCAAAGACGCTGATGATTAGGCCGCCAAGCCAATCCGCAAGCCGCCCCGCGTGACATGCGGGGCGGCTTCTCTTTTATCCGTTCTTACTCCGCCGTCAGGGCATACTCTATGGCCTGCTCCAGCGTCATCGCCCGCCCCGCGTCCCAGGCGGCGGCAAAGGCGTCCTCTCCCAGCGCCTCGCGAACAGCGGCCAGCCTCGCGTCAACGATCTCTTGCTCCACAGATGGCAACGGCCGGTCCAGGGTCACGCGCAGAGCAGAGGCGCATCCTAGCAACAGAGCGGCCCGTGATGGCTGGCTCTCGCCCTGGGCCACGCCTGCCAAGCCGTCTAAATCATAAGCAATACCGTAGTGATCGTCCAGGTGCTGATAAAGTCTTAGGCTCTCCGCATACAAAGCCCGTGTCCCTTGGCGACCGCCTTGCTTTATGTCCAAGTCCCCCATTTCGTAGAGCAGGTTGGCAATGCCGTTCCGATCCTTCAATCGCCGATAAATCGTCAGGCTTTCCTCAAACAAAGGCCGCGCCCCTGTGCAGTCGCCCTGGAAATAGGCCATTAAACCCACGCTGTTGAGCGTGCCGGCGATGCCATCCTGGTTTCCCAACCGCCGCGCCGTGGTTAACGTCTCCTGGTATACAGCCCGCGCCCCCACGTAGTCCCCCTGGCAGTAGGCCAATAACCCTCCGAGGTTGTTAAGTGTGCCGGCGATGCCACCCTGATCTCCCAGTTCGCGGTAGAGTACCAGCGTTTCCTCATAGAATGCTCTCGCCCCCGCGCAATCGCCCCGTCTCAGTGCCAACCCTCCCAGGCCGTTAAGTGCGCTGGCGATGCCGCTCCGGTCCCCTAATCGCCGATAAAGTGTCAGGCTTTCCTCAAGCATGGCCTGTGCCCCCACGTAATCACCCCGGTAACAGTCGAATTTCCCCAGATGATTGAGCGAAGCGGCGATGCCATTCTGGTCTCCTGACCGCCGACAAATTGAGAGGCTTTCTTCGTGCAAAGCCCGCGCAAGAGCGATGTCCCCTTGCCGATCAGCCAGCCTGCCCGCCCCGCTGAGCGCCTTGACCCGTACCGACGAATTTTCCTGTTCTCCCGCGTCGTTCAGTTCTTTTGCCCTTGCCTTGGTCCTCTCTAACGCAATGCCTAGCCAATGGCGTCCCTCGGAATAGTGACCGCGCATCAGCCAGAAGTGAAAAAGTGAACCTGAAAGACGAAGACTCTTTGCCGCGTCGCCCTCTCGCTGCCCGAACCAGGCTAGGCTCGCCCGCAGGTTGTCGTGTTCCGTTTCCAGCCGTTCCAGCCACGAAGCCTGCTCAGGCCCCCGTAACTGTGGCTCCACCTCCTCCGCCAGACCCAGGAACCAAGACGCCGCCCGGTCACGCACGGCCTCCGACTCCCCGCTCTCCTCCAGGCGATCGCCCGCGTATTGCCGAACAGTCTCCAAAAGGCGCGATCGGTCCCAATCCGCCTGCTCCTCATATACCACCAAAGATTTGTCCACCAGGCCCGTCAGCAGATCTACCACTTCCCACTCCTCGATCTCCGTGCCTGCCGCGACCTCCAACGCGCCCACCGACTCTGCCGCAGGGAGCGTCCACCCGCCCGAGAACACTGACAGCCGACATAGCAGGGTCTTCTCGTTCTCTGTTAGCAGATCGTAGGACCAGTCAATGAGCGCGCGCAGCGTCTGCTGACGGGGCAGAGTGTTGCGCGGGCCGCCCGTCAGCAGACGGAAGCGATGGTCCAGCCGGGTATTAATCTCGTCCACCGACATCGAGCGAACGCGGGCCGCCGCCAGTTCAATCGCCAGCGGGATTCCGTCCAGCCGCCAGCAGACCTGGGCGACGGCGGGGGCGTTGGCATCGGTGACGGTGAAGGCCGCCTGCACGGCCCGCGCCCGCTCGATGAACAGCGCCACCGCCTCAAACTGCGAT
>JAYTRQ010000666.1:0-3212 GCA_043746125.1 Armatimonadota bacterium
GCCCGGCCGGAACTCCGGCCGGGCGGCCCCCGGTTCTTCGGCGGATAGTAAGGAGCGTAGCCCATGTCCGATCCTTCAGAGCGGTACTTTCCCTCGGAACCGCCCGATTGGGACTTCGTGCGGAACGAGTTCCCGTCCCCGCTGGCCATCACCTGTACGCGACTGCTGAGCGAGATGGATCGTCAGGAATCTATCGCCGCCGCTTGGGCGCTGCGTGACGCCTTTGAGTGCCTCTTCAAATTCAGCGCGTCCCTGGCCGTTGCGGACTTCCTCCATGCTGGCCCCGACCCCGTCGCCGCTGGGAAGATCGCTGAACTGCTCCTCAAGCCGTCTGGCCTCTCTTTAGGAGAGTGGCACACCCTTCTCGAAATGGCGCTCGATCCGCTGAAGCCGCTCGCGAGGGAGGGTCGTCTTAACGAGAGCAATCGCATTCTTCCCGAGCTTTTTGGGACCTTTTTTGAGATAAAGGGGCGGTTGCGTCGCAGTCCCCTAAACGACCGAATCTCGGGCGGCCAGGGCGACAACTTCGCGGCCTGGCGAAGCCGCGTCTTCGGCCACGGCGTGTTCAGCCAGGACCGGAGCTACTACGCTGAGGAAACACTGACCTGGCTGCCGACGCTCGGCGACTTCTACGCCGCGCTACGCCCGGTTCTGGCCGGTCGCCAGCTTGTCAGCCGGACGCCCGATGGGGATGAAGTCGTCTGGCAGGGCGCGGGCTATCTGCCGCCCGTCTCGCGCCACGAGCACGAGCCGTGGGGCGACCCGTTGCCAATGTTCCTCGCCCCTGCACCCGGCTCCGATTTCTCTAGCCTGCCGCTGGTGCCGTTCCTGTCCATGCGGCAGTGCCAGTCCTGCAGACAGCCCGCCGTGTTCTTCTTCGACAAGAACCAGTATGACCGCAACAGAGACCGCCACTCGACCACCTTCCTGGAATACTTCAACGGCCATCCCGGCACACATAAGAATTGGCTTGAGACGCGGCGACTGGCGGGGTTCGTGCCGCCAACGGTTAAATGGGAGCGTGGAAGCTATGACGGAGAGGAAGTGGACGGAAGTCAAGGCATCGTTTTCCGCGATTTCGACGCCGAATATCTACGGCCTGACTATATGCTCGACGCCGTCTGGCGGATCACCGAGGAGCAGCCGAAGGGTTATATTCACGTTATCGGGCCGGGCGGCATGGGCAAAACCTACTTCGTGCGCGGCCTCGCCGACGAAGGGAAGGAGCAAGGCGCTGTTGTTCTGCCATATTACATCCTGCCAGGTGCCCGGACGGATGCCCAAACATTCGTCTCGGAGTTGCACGCATACGCCTATGACACGCTGCAATTCCGCACTCTCCAGCCGCAAGTGCGTGGAATAAACACAGCCGCCGAGATGCAGGCTGAGTTTGTTTCCTACTTGTCCGAACTGAAGCGCACTAACCGAATCGATCTGCTGATCGTCACCATTGACGCGCTGGATGAACTGTCCGATCCCGGCGACCACTCCATCGGCATCACTGACTGCCTGCCGCCGCCCGGCCTGCTGCCCGACGGGTGTTTCTTCGTCCTGACCAGCCGGGAAGAACTGCGCCCGAAGGTCCAGGCCGACGTCTTGCGTTTGCAGGCCGCGTTGCCCGTAGGCTACACCTATCTTACCCTCGGCTACAGCGACGCCGCGAACCAAAATCTGCTGCGCACCTACCTCGCGAAGAACCTGCCGCTCCCGCTACGAACGCCGGAAAGCATAGACGCGGTATTAGCGCGCTGCGGCGGCATTTTCCTTTACGCCTTTCACCTTTGCCGCGCTCTGGAAGCAGGGGTCTTCCCCGACATAACAGCCCTGCCCGACGGCGCAGAGTTCTATCCGGCTTATCTGGACCGCCTGCGCACCTGCGTCGGCGACCACCTGTATGAGACAGTCTATCTGCCGACCCTGCTGCTCCTCTGCGCGGCCCAGCAGCCTGTTACGATCGACCAGCTCGCCCGCTGGGGTGTCCCCCGCGACCGCCTCAAGCTCGCCCTGCTCGACCTGCGCGACTTCCTGTGCGTTCTACGTGAACTACCTTGGCAGGATCGCCTCTCGGAACCGGATAGCGAGAACGTCTACGTGATGGCGCACGAAGCGTTTATACGTTATGTGATGGAGAACATCACTCTGCTAATCCTCTATCGGAAACTGCACGCGCGTATTGCCCGGACTATTCACGCAGCGTATTCACATTGGAAAGACATAGACCCACTCGATTCGAGTAATCTATACGATCTTTTGTTTTTCCCAATTCACCTACAGAAAGCAAGGCTTAACGCAGATGAGATGTCCCTCCGCAGTAACAGAGGCTTTGCTAGCACATGCTGGAAAGCCGGGTTAGTGGCCGGAAAACAGGGTCGTCACCGGCTTGGGACAGATCTTTTTCAACGTTCTGTGAGTGTTTACAGACGGATAAGCAGTCAGAAACCGGAAGACGATGTGGTTAAGGGTTTACTGGCCGGTGTACTAATGAACAAGGCTAATGACATGTCCGTTCTGGAGACGCTGCCATCAGCTCTAGAGTGCTACCAAGAAGGTATCGTACTTATGAGGACGCTTGTTGCATCTGGGCACACGGATGTCGTTGCACCTCTGGTGTCGGCACTCCGCGGCAGGGCTGACACCCTGTCAAAACTAGGCCGGTCAAAGGATGCCTTGAATCTAGTCGGGTGTCATTCCCCGAAGCTTGCTTCGCTCCCTTATTTGGTATGATGTGAGGCATGAGCGAACACATCCACAAGAGCCACAACGTCAACGTCTCGGCCCTGCTCTATCACTTGGTCTGCCCGACTAAGTACCGCCGCGCGGTGATCACGGATGAGGTCGAGCGCGCGGTGATCACGGATGAGGTCGAGCGCGCGGTGATCACGGATGAGGTCGCGGGGGCGCTCAAGAAGATCTGCTTCGACATCAGTAACCGCTACGAGATTACATTTACGAGATTACATTCCTTGAGATCGGGACGGACCTTGACCACGTTCACTTCCTGCTCCAGTCGGTCCCGACCTACAGCCCGACGAAGATCGTGCGGACGGTCAAGAGCATCACGGCCCGCGAGGTGTTTCTGCGAGTGCCTTCGGTCAAGTCGCAGTTGTGGGGCGGGGCGTTCTGGTCGAGCGGCTACTACATCAACACGGTGGGCCGCCACGGGAGCGAGGCGACGATCCGCGAGTATGTGGCGGGCCAGGGCGGGGGCCAGG
>JAYTRQ010000667.1:0-3210 GCA_043746125.1 Armatimonadota bacterium
CACCCACCGGTACGACGAGTCTAACGCGGGCCGCAAAGAGTTCTTGGCGGACTGTGTTTCGTGGTTCCAAAACCGCTTCGGCGTCAGCCTGGACCCGAGTAGCGAGATCATTGAACTGATCGGCAGCAAGGAAGGCCTGGCCCACGCTGCCTGGGCCTTTATTGATCCGGGTGACGTCGCGCTCGTGCCTGACCCAGCCTACACGGTCGTCAAGGTGAACACGTTGCTGGCCGGCGGGACCCCCTATGAGTTCCCCTTGCTGGCCGAGAACGGTTTTCTGCCTGACCTGAACGCCATCCCTGGCGATGTCGTCAAGAAGGCCAAGATCCTCTATCTGAACTACCCGAACAACCCAACCGGCGCGGTCGCCACGCGGGAGTTCTTCCAGCACGCGGTGGACTTCGCCCGTGAGACCGGCATCCTGATTATCCACGATTGTGCCTATTCCGAGTCGGGCTATGACGGATACCTAGCTCCCAGCATTATGGAGATCGAGGGGGCCAAAGACGTCGCCATCGAGACGCACTCGCTCTCCAAGACCCTCAACATGACCGGCTGGCGCATCGGCTTCGCCGTAGGCAACCCGGATGCCTTGCGTGCCCTGAACACCATCAAGGGGAACGTAGACTCTAAGCAGTTCGCCGCCATCGCTCTGACGGCGGGCTGGGCGCTGCACAATGCCAACAATGACGCTGCCCTGCACCTGCTCAAGCGCCGCCGGGACGTCCTGGTGGATGGTCTGAACCGGCTGGGCTGGAACCTGGAGAAGCCCAAGGCATCGTTCTACGTCTGGGCGCCCGTCCCGCCGGGGCACACGTCCAGCACGTTCTCTCGCGATCTGCTGGAAAAGGCTTCTGTCCTCGCCATCCCCGGCCTGGGCTACGGGCAGCACGGCGACGGATACGTCCGCATGTCGCTCACCGTGAGCGGCGACAAGAACGGCGAACTGCTGGAAGAGGCCGTTCGACGCATCGAGAAGAACATCCCGCTGGACTGGGATACCGTCGGCTCCGCCGCGTCACTGTTTGGGGACTCGTCAGGGTAAGCGGCAAGAGCGTAGGGGCGCTGCTTGCTGCGCCTTTTTTCTCTACAATCTCTACAATTTCTAAGGAGCTTAACGTTGAATACCGACATCCAGAAGATTGACGCCCGTATCGCCGAGCGGAGCCTGCTGAACCATCCGTTCTACCAGGCATGGCAGCGCGGGGAACTCAGCCGGGCGGCCCTGGCGGACTATGCCACGCAGTATTACTTCCACGTGGACGCCTTCCCGCGCTACCTGTCCGCACTACACAGCCATACGCAGGACCCGGCGACACGCCGGGCGCTGCTCCAGAACCTCACGGACGAAGAGGCGGGCCATCCCAATCACCCGGAACTCTGGCTTCAGTTCGCCGAAGGGATGGGGGCGTCCCAAAACGCCGTCCTGGCTGCCTCACCGGAGCCGGAGACCGTGCGACTGACGGAGACCTATCTGGGCCTTTGCCGAAACAGGTCGGTGGCGGCGGGCCTAGCCGCTTTGTACAGCTACGAGAGCCAGATTCCAGCCATTGCGGGCACGAAAATAGATGGCCTGGAGCGGTTCTACGGCATCACCGAGGACGCCTCACTGGCCTATTTCCGGGTCCATCAGGAGGCCGACGTCGTACACGCCGCCGAGGAGCGAAAACTGCTGAAGGGTCATCTCCACGACCCGGACGCCGGGGATGCCGAGGCGTCGGCGCAGGTGGCGCTTCAAGCGGTCTGGGACCTACTGAGTGGGGTCTGCGAACGGCACCAGATTAGCGGGGCCTGCGCGTGACCGTGGAAGCCGTCTTCCTAGACCGCGACGGGGTCCTGAACCCGCATATCCCCGGCGGTTACCTGCTGGCGGCCGATGACGTCATCGTTCTGCCTGGCGTCGCCCAGGCCGTCCGGCGTCTAAACGACGCCGGGCTGCCCGTCATCGTCATTTCCAACCAGCAGGGGGTCGGCAAGGGGCTGATGACGAGGGACGATCTGCTTGGCATCGAGCGGCGCATGGGGGAGGCTCTGGCGCATGAGGCGGGGGCGCACCTGGACCGCTGCTACTACAGCACGGAAATGGTGAGCGCGAACTCGCCCCGACGTAAGCCTGGTCCAGGGATGCTGTTGGAAGCCGCCCACGACTTCGGGCTGACACTGGCCGAGACGGTCTTCGCGGGCGATTCGCCCACGGACATACAGGCGGGTCACGCGGCTGGTGTCGGCAAGACTGTCCTGCTGCTGTCCGGCGGGACCCAGGCTTACGGGGACGGCGACATGACGCCCCCACCGGATCTGATCTTCCCCGATCTGCCCGCGCTTGCCGATTGGATTTTGGAGGGCCGTTGATAATCCACGCCAGCGCACCGGGACGCTGCGGGCTGCTCGGCACTCCGACGGATATGTACGGCGGGACCGTCATCTCTTGCTCCACAGCTGAGCGGGCACGGTGTTCGCTGACACCGGACACGGACGAATTGACCGTCTCGGTCTCGGGGCAGTCGAAAGTCTTTCGCTCGGCTGCTGACCTGGTGTTGGAGACTGGTGATTACCTGAACGTCGCCCGTGCCGCCCTGTCTGCCCTGGCCGTAGACCCCGCCATCGTCCCCCCCTTCCATCTGACGGCCACCACGGACATTCCGATGCAGGCGGGGCTGGCCGGGTCTACGGCCATTCTCGCCACGATCGTCGGCTGCCTGGCCGCGCATCTGGGCCTGCGCCTCAACCCCTACGAGACGGCCGAGACCGTCCGAGGGATCGAATACGAAGTTCTCGGAGTCGTCTGCGGTTTCCAGGACCACTATATGACCGTCTTCGGCGGCCTGAACTTCATGGACTTCCGGGACAAGAACAGCGCTCAAACCCAAAATGAGACGACGCCGCTCGCCACGATTGAGCCACTGACGTCGTTCGTCGGCGCTCCGCCTCTGGTTCTGGCCCATACTGGCATCCCCCACCATTCTGGTTCCGTCCACGCCTCCCCGCGTGAGCGCTGGCTGCGAGGCGACCAGGACGTCGTTGACGGCTACTTGGAGATCGGCGGCCTTGCCCGGCTGGGGAAACGCGCCCTTCTGGCCGGCGATTGGGAGACGTTCGCCGTGTCCATCACCCGCAACCATGCCATCGTCCGGGACCTGGGCGGCAGCGGCGAGGCGAACGAGAAGCTGATCGCCGCCGCCCTCGCTGGGGGCGCGAGTGCCGCGAAGC
>JAYTRQ010000668.1:0-9956 GCA_043746125.1 Armatimonadota bacterium
AAGCACTTTCGCGCCTGTTCCGGGTCGCCTAAACGCAAAAAGGTCTCGCCTAGCCAGTAGTAGGCGTATGGTAGGCCGACGGGGCTGGGCTTGCAATCAAGGTACTGCTGCCACAACTCTTTGCTCTCGGCTAACTCATCCGAGAAATAAGCCGCACGGGCGAACTGGCTGTAGGATTCTCTCAGTATGACGCGGTCGTTTGCAAAGCGAGGGAGGCGAGCCTCGACACCGACTCGAAGCCTCTGCGCTGACGCACGCTGCCCAAGATGGGCATGAGTGCACACTAGCGCCAAGTCGCAGTTGATGCTCAGTTTGTCCTTGTCGCTGATTGGCGGCGGGGGCCAGACTGAGGGTTCAGCAGCACTTCTGAGAAGCTCACGAGCTTCCTCCAGAGCCGTCATTGCGGCCTCGGGCTGTTCGGCGCTGGCCTCAACCCAGGCCAGAATGAGGGCGCATCTCGCCTGCATCTGCCGCTCAATGTCCGGCAGATCGTGACGCGGTCCTTGTTGTGCCTGTGCTGCCGCAGCCCGCGCTTCGTCGAACTCACCCATCTCGCAAAGGTTCTCAATCACGACCATTCGCCCTAAGCGGAAAGGGCTGTCGCTAACCTCGACGGCACGGCGGGCGGCTGAGAGCGAGTCCGAAAACTGGCCACGCCTGTGCTGTGCATCGGCGAGGAGCGCGAGGGTGTGTGCGATCTCTTCGGGGTTGCCGGCTGCCTCCGCGAGTTTCAGTGAGCGGTTGTAATGCTCTTCCGCCTTCTCCAACTCACCCATCTCCGCGTCGCAGACCCCCGCCATACGGTGCATAAGCATCTGTACCACAGGGTTCCGGCTGGAAGCGAGAGCTGCCTCTGACCACTTCACGGTTTCCGCTGGGCGTCCGGCTTCGTGATGAACGAACGCCAGATTCGCCATAAGTTTCGTGCGCTGGTCAGACGCAAGCCGGGGCGTCAGCTTCAGAGCCAAGGTATAGGCCGCGCAGGCGTCATCGTACTGGTGCTGACGCTGAAGCAGATCACCGCGTGCAAACTGCGCTTGTGCGTCTTTGGTTCCGCGCTCGCTCACCGCCAACGCTCGCGCACGCTCCATTTCCGCCCCCTCCGACTGTCCCAGGCAGTCTAGAGCATCCGCCAAGAGGCCGCGTGTCTGGGCCTCTATTGCTATGGGGAGGGGCCATCTCAGTAGGCCGCGGTAGCTCTCGGTCGCCTGTGTGTACCGTTTCTGCTGGAATAGTCGTGTGCCGACGCTACGCCTGCTGACGGCCAGCATGACGTAAACGAAGTACAAGCCTCCGAGGCCGATCCCCACAAGCAGGGCATCCACAAGTTCGGGCGGCAGGGCGAGCATACGACTACCGTTCGCCGGGAACCATTCTTTCTCCTGCCGCATTCTATCCCTTGAGCGTAGCATACTCAAATAACCTCAGAGAAAACCGCCGTTTAGGAACGCCGGGGCTTGGACACAACGTAAACCAGCACAAGCCGCCCACGCCGCAGACCCGACCCACCTAAATACTCGCAGGAGACGCAGACTTATGGCGTTTAATGATTACCGCGACATCATACGGCAGATGGAGCGTGAAATGCAACAGTTATCGGACGAGGCCTTCCGGGGCTTCTTTGCCGTGCCGGGCGGGGGCGCGGGCCGCTTCTGGCAGCCGCCCGTGGACATCCACGAGACGGCTGAGGCGGTCGTCATCAAGATGGAACTGGCGGGCGTCAAGGCCGACGATTTGCAGGTCTCGCTGACCCCCGACGACCGGGTACTGAACGTCAGTGGCGTCCGGGCCGAGACCCACACCGACCGCGAGGGGCGAGTGCGATGCCATCAGCTAGAAGTCTACTTCGGGCCATTTGAACGGGCCATCGCCATGCCGAGCGGCCTGAGGCTGAACCGCGAGGCGGTCCGGGCGACCTACCGGGACGGCTTTCTACTGGTCACGCTGCCTAAAAAGCCGTCTACGGATAAGCCACAGACGCGGGTGATCCCTATTAACGTCACCGAAGAGGCCGACACAAACAGAGAGAACGAGGACACCTTTTAACCATGTCCGAGCAAAATAATTCAGAAGAGATGGAAGTCAAGACAGACAGTCTTGCCGACGACATGACCGTGGACGGCACGGTCGTCAAGCAGATCAACGGCGACAACGACGGCGCGGCCCCCATCCCCGAGGAACTGGCTTTGCTGCCGCTGCGCGACACGGTCATCTTCCCCGTACTGGTCGCGCCCATCGCCGTGGGCCGGGAGAACAGCGTCAAGCTCGTGGACGACGCCGTCGCCCGGGGCGAGCGGACCATCGCCGTCGTGGCGATGAAGGACTCGTCCATTGAGAACCCGACGGCGGCCGACATCTACCCCATCGGCGTTGCTGTCACCATCCGTATGATGGCGAAGGTGCCGGACGGCATCCGCATGATCGTTCAGGGCATCTCGCGCATCCAGATCCAGCAGATCACCAGCGAAGAGCCTTATCTGAAGGCGCGTGTGAAAGTCTTGGATGCGAAGACCGTAATCGAGCCGGGCGACGAGGTCGAGATCGAGGCCCTGAAGCGGGGCATCGGCGACCTGTTCAAGAAGGTCGTCACGCTGTCCCAGAATATGCCCGACGAGCTGGCCGGCCTGTCGTCGTCCATTGACGACCCCGGCGTGATGACCGACCTGGTTGCCGCGCACATGCCCATCGGGACCGAAGACAAGCAGCGGATATTAGAGACGATTGACCTGAAAGAGCGCATGAACGCCCTGATGGAGCTTCTGACCAAGGAAGTGCAGGTGCTGGAACTCGGCTCCAAGCTCCAGTCGCAAGTCTCGGAGGGCATTAATAAGACCCAACGCGAGTATTACCTGCGCGAGCAGCTCAAGGCCATCCAGAAGGAACTGGGTGAGGGCAGCGAGCGGGGCGAGGAGGCGGATGAGCTTCGCAAGAAGATCGAGGAAGCGCATATGCCCGAGGACGCCTTGAAGGAGGCGAATCGGGAGATGGACCGCTTGCAGCGGATGTCGCCGGGCGCGCCGGACTACACGACCACGCGGACGTACCTGGACTGGCTGGTCGCGATGCCCTGGGGCAAGTCCACGGCGGACAACCTGGACATTCCGAGCGTCAAGAAAACGCTGGACGACGACCATTACGGCCTGGAGAAGATCAAAGACCGCATTCTAGAGTACCTGTCGGTTCGCAAGTTCAAGGCGGAGGGCGACCTGCGCCAGCCGATCCTGTGCCTGACCGGACCGCCCGGAGTGGGCAAGACGAGTCTGGCTAAGTCCATCGCCAGCGCGATGGGCAAGAAGTTCGTCCGTATCTCCCTGGGCGGCGTCCACGACGAGTCCGAGATACGGGGGCACCGGCGCACCTACATCGGGGCGTTGCCAGGCCAAATCATCCAGGGCATCAAGCGGGCCGAGACGAACAACCCGTTGTTCGTGCTGGACGAGATAGACAAGATCGGCGCGGATCATCGGGGCGACCCGTCGTCGGCCCTGTTGGAAGCCCTGGACCCGGAGCAGAACTCGACGTTCCGCGACAACTATCTGGACGTCAACTTCGACCTGTCCCGCGTCCTGTTCGTGACGACGGCCAACCAGCTTGACACGATCCAGCCGGCGCTTAGAGACCGCATGGAAATCATCGAGCTTTCGGGCTACACCGAAGAAGAAAAGACGCAGATCGCCCTGCGGCATCTGGTCCCCAAGCAGGTGGGCGAGCACGGGCTGACGTCCGAGCAGCTCGTCTTCACCGAGGCGGGCGTCAAGGCCCTCGTCCGGGGCTACACCCGCGAGGCGGGCGTGCGGTCTTTGGAGCGACAGATCGCGGCCGTGTGCCGCAAGGCAACCCGCGAGTTCGCTGACGGCCGGGCCGAGACGGATACCGTCTCCGTAACTGCCGCCCAGATCACCAAGTATCTGGGCTCCCCGCGCTTCGAGTACGAGGAGGTGGCAGACCGGACCGAACAGCCAGGTGTCGTGACCGGCCTTGTCTGGACCCCGGTGGGCGGCGACGTCGTATTCATCGAGGCGTCCCGCATGGAGGGCAGCAAGGGCTTGCAGCTTACAGGGCAGTTGGGGGACGTGATGAAGGAATCGGCGCAAACCGCGCTCTCCTACGTCCGCGCCCATGCCGAGGCTCTGCACATCAAGCCGGACTTCTACGAGACGTCCGACCTGCACATCCACGTGCCGGCCGGGGCAGTCCCCAAGGACGGCCCGAGCGCGGGCGTCACCATGACGTCGGCCATCGCATCGCTGCTGTCCGGCCGCCCGATCAAGCCGGCCCTGGCGATGACTGGTGAGGTGACGCTGTCCGGAAAAGTGCTGCCCGTCGGCGGCATCAAAGAGAAGGTGCTGGCGGCCAAGCGGGCGGGGATCAAGACGGTCATCCTGCCGGAGCGCAACCGGAAGGACCTGACCGAAGACATCCCCGAGGACCTGCGCCGGGGCATGACCTTCATCTTCGCCAAGGACGTGCAGGAGGTCATCGAGGCCGCCTTACAGCCCATCGGCGGCGACAAGCCGGTCAAGCCGAAGACCAGCGTGCGGCTCAAGACGATGGAGAGCGCCCCACCTTCCATGGACGTCGTGGCGAGCGTGCCAAGCAGCGCCTAAGCAATGCTTGGCAACAGACACCAATAGCCCCCACCTCAATCGAGGCGGGGGCTTTTTCTTTGTACCGACTTTGAGGCTAGCGCACTGCGAGCTGGGGTTAATCTTGTCCCGCACCGCTGTTTATAGGAGCGGAGTTAGCAGAGCTTCCGTTTTGGCTAGTGCCTTCGTTCTCTATTTTGGGTTCCCCTGTTTCACCGAAAATACCGCGTTGACCGATTCGGTCTTCCTCCAACGCTTCGCGTCTTGCTCCATAAACGAGTCCGGCATGGCGAACGTCGCCGCCGGACGCTCGCGTAGGCTTAGGGGCACGATTGGGGGGTAATTCGAGCGTGGTTTCCAGAGGCGTCTCCCCGTTGACCCTTTGGGGCATACTTTGCTGTAGCCTGCCACAAACGCCGTGGTACAATGCCCTTCAACAGTGACGCCGCTGTTTAGCGAGCCGGTGAGCGAGGCTCTGGCCCAAGAACTGGCGCAGTGGCCGGAATTGGGTCGGCAATCGTGGGACACGTTCCCTTACGAGGAAGACTCGGCATGGACGGCGAAACTCAGCGGCGCGGCTGTTCCAGGTGGCGGCTGACCGGCGTTTCAGCAAACCGTCGCCTCTAAGCAACGGAGGAGTTGCGCCACGCCTTTCTGAAGGCAGGAGGTTCCTACCCCCAGTTATCGGGTATAGGGAGAATGTCTGATCTGGACTGCTCCCCGTGAGGGCGCTCTCAGGAACTGCCCAGACCTGGCCCGCATCTCCGCCGCGAGAGCAGCGAACGCGGCAGGAAGCGAACGCCGGGACGCGGTTCACGTTTTCACACGAAGCCTCGTGCAGTCATAACGATAAACCCTCGCGGGAGCCGGCAGGCTCTGTGGTGGGACGACGGGCTGCAACGGGGCCAACGCCTCCACCGAGGGGGCAATCTCACCTCGCCGTGGAGGCCGCTTACCCGGCAGCAATGCACGCTCGGAGCGAACGCGCAAACGACGACTCATCTTAGAAGAGACCACCATGACCACACAAACCCGAAACACAGGAACCCGACTGCTCGCCCCAGTGGGGATGCTCACCACGGCAGCTCTCGTCGCTCTGACCAGCGGCTGCGGGGGCGGCAGGAACAGCACGCAGACTCCCGTCGTGAGAATTCCCACCCACTTCACTACGGTTGACGGACCCGGCGGCGCGACGACCCTTAACGGGATCAGCAACGCCGGTACGGCCGTCGGCTTTACCACCAGCAACGGTGCGAATGCCAATTTCAGCCTCAGCGGGGGCGCGTTCACCGCCCTGAACCTGGGCGACCCGGCGGGCATGGCAAACGCCGTCAACACCGCTGGCACCGTCGTCGGCGTGGCGAACGGCAACGCCTTCACTCTGATCGGCAGCAAGCAGACGACCCTAACCCCGCCCGGCGCGACGGCCTCGGCCGCGTTCGGCATCAGTGACGGCGGCACGATCGTCGGGCAGTTCGCGTCCGGAACGCAGATGCCCGGATTCGTGGACGTAGCCGGCACGTTCAAGACGGTCAGCCCCGCGACGGCGACCGTCACCAGCGTCCAGGGCGTCAATAACAAAGGCAAGGCCATCGGCTTCTTCAGCCCTGACGGTGTTCACCAGCACGGCTTCACGTATGACGTCAACACGCAGGCCGTGGCGACCCTACCGGACCCCAGCACGGCGCGGACGCAAAGCGGCGGCCTGGTGCTGACCCAGTTCCTGGCGCTGAACGACAACGGTGAGGCGGTCGGCTACTACCAGACCACCAACGGCAGCCAGTACGGCTTCCTGTTCAATCTGACCACGCAGGCCTACACGTACCTGGACGATCCCCAGGCCGCCCCTGTGAGCGGCGTCCAGGTGACGCAGATCACCGGAGTCACCAACTCGGGCGAGATCTGCGGCTTCTTTATTGACGCGGCGGGCGTCCAGCACGGCTTCCTCGCCACACCATAGGCGAATGCCAGCCTCCAACGGACGGGGCCCCAGCCTTACGCCGACACTCCGCCCTGCAAGCTTCCCGGGCATCATGACGAATGTGACCCGCCGCGCGTGACGACAGGCACAAATAGCCCTCGCCTCTTTTGAGGCGGGGCTTTTTCTTTGCAGAGAGGTGCAATTGTTGTCCTCATGAAGACGGAATGGGGGAAATTAGCCCTGACAACTACGATGGTCGAGCGCGGAAGTGACCTTGCCCGGAGACGTGCGGGATCGGTACGGGATGACGCTGGAGTCGGCTGTCCGCCTGGTCGAGACGCGGACGGGCCTGCTTCTGGTGCCGCTGACCGACGAGCCGATGGGCAAGGCCCTGACGCAGGAACTGGCGCAATGGCGAGAAACTGACTGCGGGCTGCGAGGCGTCGTTGGTGTCCGGTGGTGACGCAAGAAAAAGGGCAGGGACAAGCCCGGCCCTTTCCGTCCTGCGTTTGAGATACACACGTCTGAACTAGACCAGTTTGGCGTCCAGTGTGATCTCCGTCCCGGCCAGCGCCTTGGAGACGGGGCAGGCAGCCTTCGCGCCCTGGGCCAGTTCTTGGAACTTGGCGGCGTCAATGCCGGGCACGCTCCCTTCGGTCGTCAGCTCGATCTTGGTGATCGCGAAGCCACCGTCTACCGGCCCGAAGTGGACCTTGGCCGCCGTATGGACGCGATCCGGCGGAAAGCCCGCGTGTTCCAGCATGGCCGAGAACTGCATCGAAAAGCAGCCGGCATGGGCCGCCCCGATCAGCTCCTCCGGGTTCGTCCCCATGCCCTCTTCCATGCGCGACTTGAACGAGAAGGGGCCTTCGTAGGCACCACTCCCCAGCTTCATCGTGCCCTTGCCGGTCATCAGGCCGCCCGACCATTGGGCGTCCGCTGTGCGTGTTGGCATTGTCTTGTTTCTCCTTGTGTGATGTGAGTGTGAAAGTGTGCGAGGTAGATTCTCTCCCTGTCCGGTTCACGTTGGTTCGGATCCTCTCCCTGTCTGATCCTCTCCCTGTCCCGTTCACGTTCGTTCCGGTTCTGTCCCTTCCCTCGGAGGGAAGGGCTTCGGAGAGGAAGGAAGGGCTTCGGATGAGGACAAGGCTTGTGGCAGTCGCCGCCACTTGTCCAGACATTGTCGCTCCCAACTGGTTTCCGAAGCCCTTCCCTCTTCATCTGAAGCCCTTCCCTCCGAGGGAAGGGACAGAACCGGAACGAATGTGAACGGGACAGGGATAGGATCAGACAAGGAGAGGATCCGAACCAACGTGAACCGGACAGGGAGAGGATCTCCAGCTAGGCGGCGCCGTGCCGTCTAAACCAGGCGTACATTTTTTGATCGCCCTCTGTGGCGTCTTTTGCGTTGTAAGACGGCCGGTAGTCGGCGTGGAAACCGTGCCCGGCGTCCGGGTAGACTACGATCTCAGAGGGATCGTTTGCGGCCTTTAACGCCACCCGCATTGTCTCGACGGTTTCCTGGGTGATTCCTTGATCCTGCCCGCCGTAAAGCCCCAAGACCGGTGCCTTTAGACGCCCGGCGAGATCGATTGGGTTTTGTGGGTGCAACGGGTCGGGCTGGCTGACCAGACGCCCGTACCAGGCGACACCTGCCTTCAAAGCGGGGTTGTGGGCGGCGTACAGCCAGACGATCCGGCCGCCCCAGCAGAAGCCTGTGATGCCGAGTTTGGCGACGTCCCCGTGCCCGGACTGCTGCGCCCAGATGGCGGCGGCGTCCAGGTCGGTCATCACCTGCTCGTCGGCGACTTTGGAGACGATCGGCATGATCTGACCGATGTCAGCCAACTTGGACACGTCACCCTGCCGCGCGTACAGTTCGGGTGCGACAGCCAGATACCCTTGCTTGGCGAAGCGCCGGCAGACGTCCCGGATGTGCTCATGGACGCCGAATATCTCTTGCACGACGAGAATGACTGGGAACGACTTGCCCTCTTTGGGCCGCGCCTGATAGCCGGGGATATGACCGTCCGCCGTGGTGATCTGGATCTCGCCCGCGTCCAGGCCATCCGTGTCCGTATGAATGGCTTGCGCCGTCACCGGCTGGACGGCCAGGGCAAAGCCCGCCGCCAATGTCGTTGCGACTGTGCCAGCGACAAACTGCCGCCGCGTTACTTCCGTCATGAGTGTCTTCTCCTACTTCATTCCAAATCCGCGCTTTTCCAAAATCTGCCGCAGTACGTCCCGGCCCGACAGCGACTCCGGTCCGGCCACGCGCTTGGCCGAGTGCTGCGCCCACGTCCCGTGCACGTCCATCTTCTGCGCCTCGTAGAACCCGCGCATGGTCTCATTGTAGGCCGCCACCGACTTGTCCCGCGCCTCAGCGTCGTAGGTCTCGTGATGGATCAGGCCGGGCTGGGGCAGGCGGGGCTTGACCTGAGACGTGTCATCGTCAGCGGGGAAGCCGACGGCCAAGCCGAACAGAGCGATGACACGCAGGGGCAGGTGGAGCAGAGCGGCCAATTCCTGCGGGTGGTTGCGGGCCGCGCCGACGTAGCAAATGCCCAGGCCCAGGCTCTCGGCCGCCACGGAGACGTTCTGGGCGGCGAGGGCGGCGTCAATGATGGCTGTGACAAAGAGTTCCGTGTAGTCCAGGGCCGCACCGGGGAGTCCTTCCCGCTTTGAGGCCGCCGTCAAACGGGCCAGGTCGGCGCAGAAGACCAGGAAGAGGGGGGCGCGACGGATAAACTCCTGGTCGCCGCAGAGCGTCGCTGCCTCGGCCTTGCGCTTGGGGTCTTGCAGGGCGACGACGCTCCACGTTTGCAGGTTGGAGGAAGACGCCGCGCTCTGGGCCGCTGCGCCCAGCACTGCCAGCGTTCCCGGAGGCAGGACGTCCGGCTTGTAACGGCGAACGGACTTGTGCGCCAGCAGGACGGGCAGGGTGGAATCGTCGGCGAACACGCCTGGCGAGATGGGGGGCGCATCCGGGCCGTATCGCTCGGAAAGCAGTGTGGCAAGGTCAGTCATGCGGCTGGAACAGGGAAGGAGGGGGCGGAAGTTCCCGGTGATTACACCAAACCCTCGGCGTTCTGGTACACTGTGCCTATGGATAAGCGAGAGAGCGTTCAACCGTCAGCAGAGGCATCGGAAGGCGTCTGGCCGCCCGAACCCTGGCGCGACGGCCCGCCGCCCTTGTCTCTTCGCGTGGAGGGAGTGCAACTCACTCGAACCGGGGACGGCTTGACCGTTCTTAACAAGCCCCTCCGCCGCCTGATGCTGGCGGAGTTCTGCCTCCTCCCCGCTCCATTGTGGACCCCCTGGATCACTTTTTGGACGAGTCCGTTCCACCACGCTACCTGGCCCGGCCTGCTGCCCTACGTGCTTTCCATGTACGGCGTCATTTATCCGGTCTACTTAGTCCTGCTCTCCATGATGGCTGGGTTTTGGTG